>JAUXCB010000251.1 GCA_030619095.1 Verrucomicrobiota bacterium
CGCGGTATGAGTGCTGAGGTATCCACTCCAACACATACCCATGGCCGTGAACACGGCGATCTCGTTGCCGCCGGCAAGGGTGCTGGCAACATTTTCTTTGGCGATGGCCAATGCCGCACCGACGGAACCGAGCGAGGTGATGGGGAAGGCCAGCAAGCTGGAATCTTTAAAGCCGAAGAGCCAATTGAAAAGCCATGAGAAGTGGCTGCCGATAGCGGGTAGAAGAGCGACTCCCTCTTTGGCGCCGCCGGTGTAGACGGTGACCAGTTCTCCGTTTATGAGTTGCTGGGGGCCGTCATTGGTCAGCAGGAAGACGAAGGTGCTGATGATGAGGACGCCGGGGATGATGGCTAGCCCGAGATCCACCCCGGATTTACCTCCGTTAAGGACGGCGTTCAAGAAGCGCAGGAAGACTGGGCCTTTAGATTTGAAGGAGACATTTTCGTCGGTCTCTTCCTTGCGGAATCCTTTTTCCTCGGGGGTTTCCTTCGGTAGCTCGCCTTTGATCAGCCGCTGCATTAGGCGGGTGGAGACTACGGCACCGCCAATGGCACCGAGCAGGCCGATCAGAGCGGCGGGCCAAAAGCTTTTTCCGGCCGTGTCGACCAAGCTACCCATAAAGGTGATTACGATCAGTCCCATGCCGAAGGCGGTTCCGTAGTTGGTTAGTGAGATCAACTCGAACTTCTTAAATCCGCGGCTGAAGGTTTTATCGTGCGCTAAGCTGATAATCGCGGGGTTGTCGGAGAAGAAGCTCATCAGTCCGGCGAGCGCAGCGGTGCCCGGCAGGTTGAAAAGCGGGCGCATGAGCGGGGCCAGCAGGGCTTCAAGGATACGGACGACGCCGAACTCGATCATGAGTTTTCCCATGGCTCCAGTCAGCACCATGATGCCCATCAGGTAGAGCACGACATCCGTGAGCATGACAAACGCGGTATTCATGATGGTGTTCATCATGTTCGTCATGCCCATTTTCCAGATAATGTAGCCGAAGATGCTTGAGAAGACCGCGATGAATATAAAGGCCTCGTGCCGGCGCTGAGCAACAAAGCCATCGTCCTCCACGTGGCGGATTTTATTTTTGAAAAAGGTGAGTTTTCGCATCACTTTCTCAGGTTTTTTTGTCTTTCCCCATTTTCTTTTCTCTGTGGTTTTTCAAAAATAATGCGTTGAACCCATCCCCTCACAACGGGGTTTACCTCGTGTTGAAAACAGCCCTATCTAATAAGTATCTGAGGTTGTTTCATTCCGCACCCTCAAAGGAAAGTTTTTTTTAATGATCTTTATCTAGAGCCTGTCCCATTTTAGCGCGATTTCGAATCAACCCAAAATTTTCATGAAGAGAAGTCTTTGGTTTTTTCAAAACGTGGCATTTCGCGGTCAAAAAATCGGAGAATGACCCGTTTCCTCCAAATCCAGACGCACCTCTGTCTTTGAGGGGCTGTTTCATTCTGAGCGGGCGGGTCTTATGCCGCGTTGGCGACGGCCTCGGCATCGAGTTCGGCTCGTTTCTGCGCCGCCATCGTGGCGAGCTTCCATAAATTGTGACCCAGAACGCACCAGGCGACTCGAATTTCGCGGTGTTCAAACCCTTTGCTGCGCATCGGGCGACCCAGATAGGCGTTTTTGAAGATGCCGATGCGACCTTCCGTGGCTCCTCGACGAGTCTGTAAAAGACAGAACCCTTCGTCGGTAAGTTTTTCACGTAGGGACGGAACGGATTTCGGGCAGATGCCGTTGATGATGTCGAGTTCTTCGAGAACGAGATCATTGGCTTTTGCGTCAAACCCTCGATCCCCCGTGTAGCTTCCCGGCGTTCCGTACTCTGCGGTTATGCGAGTGATGCTAGGTTCGACAATTTTACAGTCGGCGGTGGGTTGGTCTTTCATGAAGTCCCAGTCAACGATGAGGCCGTCGGCCTGCTCGGCAAGATATAATCCGTTACCAAACTCCACTTCAGCTCCGGCTTTGCCGCGAACAAGAACGTGGATGTCAGGGTCATAAAGGCTGAGGATTTTCTTATCGTTGGCGACCCGGCGTTCTCCAATGATTCGTTCGTGCGCTTGGAAAATAGCGGGTTCGAGCTGATCAACCACTCCGTTGATCCGGTCGAGTACGATTTGAGTTTCGAGCTCGCTCCAGTCGGTTTTCTCCCATTCGTTTTTGAGCAGGGCATGGTAGTTGTTCGCATGAGCTTCAATGGTGCTCATGAGTCGTTTCATGCGGCGGAAGATTCGCTTGCGCATCTTCTTGGAATCTTTCTTTTTGCGCGTATGCGTCATTTCAATACACAGTTTGTTCATCTGGGTAATAAATTTCTCCGGTGAGCCGATGCGATGTCGTAAGCCCTGAGTGCGGATCAAAAGGATGGCTTGGATCAGCGTGCGTGTTGCGTCGCGTAAAAGGACCCAAGCGACAGGGAAATGGACATCGGCTTTCACACAAGTGGAGTCGGCAAAGATTTCGTCGAAGCGCAATGCGGTTTCGCGGTAGAGCAACTCCTGTGCGC
>JAUXCB010000235.1 GCA_030619095.1 Verrucomicrobiota bacterium
ACGGTTGAACGGAGAGACCCCGCTGGCACCGGCGGCTTCCAGTCCCTTTATCGTATTGCCCACGGAGCTGAAGGCGGATGAGAGCTTCATGTTGATGGGTATGCTGATGTGTTGTTTGAGCGCTTTCAGCAGTTCGATATAGCGCGCCTCCACCTGATTTCCCGACTGATCGATATCGGCGGCGACATAATAGACGTTCAGTTCGAGTGCATCGATGATGGCAACCGCCGTATCCGTATCTGAACCCTCTTTAGAAACCCCCATGAAACGTTTCGCAAAAATCTGAGTCCATTTTTCCAAGGCGTTAAAACGTTCCAAAGTCTCTGCGGGAACCTCTCGATGATAACGGGGGATCCCCGTCCCATCCTCACCAAATTCATATCGATGCACCGAAGGGTGGTTGGCGGTTCCCAATAGATTTTCAATCACAATAAGATTCTTGAAAACGACCGGCTGCTTTTTGTTTTCAGCAGACAGATCGCCGTAGAACAAACTCGTTATGGGTCCCGTCTCATGCAGCGGTTTTCGGCCAGATAGCACACCAAGATAGAACCCGTGCACCTCTCCCGCCCATGCCCAGCTACGCATTAACCCACGAAGTGCTGCCTGAATATTCAGAGACCACCCAACATCGACCACCGCCCAGCGAACCGAATCAAAGAGACCCTGCGTCTCAAAATAGCTTCGTGCGGCCTCTTTCCTCTCGCAAACCCGTTTCGTCATTTTTTCATACAACACGGGGTGACGAAGAGCCGACCAAAATGCCGAGCGATCCTCCTCCGTTCTCAACACATACATCTCACCTTCATTTTTCGCCGGTAAAAAAAACGGAATAAATTCCTCATACCCAAGCTCGAGCCTAGCCAACAGACCGCCTAAAACGGGGGCTTTATTCTCTCCGAACAGCCAAGGCATCCCACGTTCTGAAATATCGGAGGACGAGGGCAATAGAATTGATTTAGAAACCTGGAGATACCGACAATCAATCCCCCCGAATTCAGGAGCCAGCACCTGAGCCGCCTTCCAGGTCAACTGGCAATCACGGGAACAAAAATAAAGCCGTTCAATGCCCTGTTCACGAGCCTGCCCCAAAACCCAACTGGCAAACACCGTTGTAACGGGTGCCATAAACTGAAGAGCCAAATCCGTATACTGCGAGGTCTCCTCGGCTAGATCCTCCGTTTGCAACTGGCGCATAACATCGGCCAACTGACAACCGACCCCGCCAATTCCGGAAACAGCCGCTTCCGCAAAAGAAAGCGGCTTCACCTGCTCATCAAAACTTCGTCCGCTCCTCACATGCCATCCTCAAAACAATTCACCCAATGACGGCGCAACTGAAGATTTTCGGCGAACGGAAGCAGGTTCTCGCCATCGACGTTTTGAAGTAAAATCGCTATCGGATCGATTCCTGCCGCAACCCCCAGACACATCGTCGTGGAAACCCGAGGGTTAATTTCAAAAACCAGAACCCGCCCATCCTCCTGCCGGATCAGCTGAATGTTGTAGCACCCCGACACCGGATCGGCTTCATGAATTTTTCGACAGGCTGCCTCGACCGTTTCATCCCGGACTGTTTCGGCACGCAGGGTGATGCCGCGCTTAATGCCGACCGCCACCGGCACCACCGCACGCAGCATACCAACGGAGTCCGCCGCCATCATCACCGTGAACTCCTGCCCAATAGCCAGTTCCTGCGCAATGCAACTGCCTGCGTCCCCTTCAGAAAGGGTTAGGTAGGCGGCAAGCTTTTCCGCAGATTGAATCACCGACACACCGCGCGACCCACGTCCGCGGCGGGGCTTCACGATGCAGGGGAAGCCGAGCTCCTCCGCATTCTCAGCCGGTACCGTTTTGGGAGCCAGCTCTCCGAGCTGCTCCATCGATACCGCTTTATCAAGATGGGTCTCTACAAACCGTTTCGGAGGCAGCAGAGCCTTCACCCGCCCCTCTTCCGCCAGCTCCGCCACGACCAAAAGTTCCTCGTCAACTCCGGGCACCAGCAAATCGATGTCCAATGTTCGGAAAAGTCCGCACAGCCGATCCGCAAAGGCCGGATCATTGGCAAAAGGAATTTCATGCCGCCGCTCTTCCGGAATGGACGGATCGATTGCCTGGCGGTCGGCATCGGCAAAGTGCATTTCGTAGCGATCATTCAAAAGGCGATGCAATGCTTCGCTGCCCGCACCGCCACCTCCAGTAAACAAGATTTTTTTCATGAATCGCTATCCTTCCATTTCTAAAATCATTTGTAACCGCAAAGGATTTATCTTAACAAATATTCTCCGCAGATCTTCGCAAATGGACGCAGATTTATAGCAACACCATCTGCGCTGATCTGTGTTCATCTGCGGATATAATCTTTGGAAGATTCATGTTTTACTCCGTGTAGGAGATCATTATCGGGCGCAGTTCCCTCCAGGTGAACTTGATTTGATCCGTTTTTATATTTCGGGATTGTAACAGTTTTTTGTTGGCCAGCGCATCCATATAGTTGGAATGCAGTTCCAGAGCTCGATTGAGGTACACCAAGGCCTGATCCGGCTGATCCAGACAAAGATAAATGGCCCCGATGTTGTTTAATACGGCGCCATTCGGGTTCGGGCCTTTTTCACAACGTTGAAAGTCAGTGAGTGCACGCCGGTGGTCTTCGCGCTTCAACCAGTACAACCCGGTAAAAAAATCGAGACTCCGCTCGTCCGGGAAACCGGACTTGGCCTGTTCCGCTTCATGGAAACCGGTATCCCATTCCCCCAGGCGGTAGAGAATGGAAACGAAGTCCGCCCTGTTTTTTTCCGGAGTGCAGGCACGCTTCATGATCGCCTGTTTGATCTCTTCACGCGAATAGCGGCGCAATATGGCCAGTTCACCGTCGAGCATATTGGCCACTTGTTTGGAGGCAT
>JAUXCB010000113.1 GCA_030619095.1 Verrucomicrobiota bacterium
AATACGTAATGAGTAACTCGTAATCAGCGACCAACAAGCCCTTCCGCTTGCCTGTCCCTAATTACGTATTACTCGTTACGACAGGGATCTCTTCATCCCGCCATTTTATTGCAATATACTCTACGGCCTCTTCTTTAACAGCAACCGCCCTGTTCCTCTGATCCGGAATCATGGTTAAAAGCAACCGGATAACTTCTGTTAGCAAACTCATGCGATGCTCCGCGACCTTTTCACCCAGCACATGTCGGCCTCGATAATACCAACCTCGACTCTCGCGAGCCGACCCGAAAGAATATTCGCAAAACCGCGCTCGGTCTTTTGCGCTGATTTTTGAATAGCCTTCCTCGATATTTGCGCAAACCGAGCCGCCGGAACGATACAACTGATCGGACAAAGAACGTGTGCAAACGTCTTTTGACAGCTTCTTTACATCGCTCCACATAATATCCGTCAGAAACAGAGCCAACCGGTACGCCGTAACCGTCCACAACACATCATCCCTAATGACATCAGGAACAGATTTCTCCCAATCGTTATACGTCATAGTTCCAATCTCCAAGTTACGCATTACTCGTCACTCATTACGTTTGGGTGCTTCCAAAAGAGCCATGCGCACATCATCGCGCGGAAAATGCAGTGTGAAGGCCGTTCCGCGCTCTGGCATACTGGAAATCTCAATCTCACCGCCATGGTCACGAAGAATGCGCTGCACAATCATCAAGCCGAGTCCCGACCCCTCCTCCTTTGTGGTGTGATACGCCTCATAAATCGCGCCCAGATTCTCCGGAGCAATTCCCGGCCCATTGTCCTCAAAACAGATGCTCACAAACCGCGACGACATCTCTGTCCGTACTTTCAGGATGCCGCCGTCGCCCATCGCCTGTAGCGCGTTTTTAATGATATTGAAAAATGCCTGCTTCACCTGTGTCTCGTCGGCGGGAACGGTCGGCAGATCTTTTGCCTGCTCGCGCTCCACCAGAATCCGCCGGTTCGAAATTTCGTGCTGCATCAGTTCCAGCGTCTCATCGAGCATCTGTTCCATCGCCACGGGCCGGCGATCCGGCAACGAAGGGCGGATCGCCCGCAAAAACTGCGTGATGATCCGGTCGAGGCGGTGCACCTCACGTTTTGAGATATCCACCAGCTCTGTCAGATTCTCGCGCATCGACTCATCCGGCAGATCGTCCAGTTCCCGTTCCAGCAGTTGCAGGTGGATCGTCACCGAATTCAGAGGGTTTCCGATTTCGTGGGCCACCCCCGCCGCGAGCAGCGTCAGTGCCTTCAGCCGTTCCGATTCAATCGACTCAGCGGTCGTCTCCCGCTCGCGGGTCACATCGCGAAAAATTATTACCGCACCCTGTTCCTGTTCTTCAACCACCGCCAGCGGTACCATATAAAATTCCACAAACCGGTGATCTGGATAGGTCACCTCAATTTCGCGGCGAACGAGTTTTTCCCACTCATCCTCGTCCAGATTCAAAACTTTTTCCCAATCGATGTCCCGAATATAGCGGGCAATGGGCTGACCCTCCGCATCGTCGAGCGAAAATCCAAAGAGCCCCTCCGCCATCCGGTTGGCGTAACGAATACGCGCCCCGGATCCAACCACGATGATTCCCTCCTGAATGGCCTGAAAGATTGTCTCCAACAGCCCCTTTTCGCGCGCCAGATGTAGAAACTGCGTCTGGACACTGTCCGAGTCCATCCGATCCAGCCGGTCGATTAATTTATCTAAAAACTTCGATTTCATGGGGACTTCTCAAGAAAACTGTGACAATTTGTACCACATCATCCAGAAAAGACAAATCACCAAATGCGCCAGAATTTACCAATCTTCCAAGGTTTAGAAAGCGACGACGACGCAAATAATCGCTCACAAGCCCCCTTTGGCTTGGTGCGACAGCTAGTAGATGGTTGCCAACAGAGCGTTAGGCATCGTGATCGGTTGCATCAATCACCTCAACCACATCCGGAACCTTCTCTTTCAAGAGGCGTTCAATTCCGTTTTTCATGGTCATGCGTGCACCCATGCAACCGCAGCAGCCGCCCTGCAGCTCGATGTATACCTTGGCCTCTTTAACGGTCACAATCTCTGCCCCGCCGCCATGGCTGGCAAGCGCCGGTGCAATTTCCTCTTTCAAAATTTTTTCAACGGCATCGAGAATTTCTGTATCGGTCATCATTCAACTCCTTTAAATTTTGAAAACAGTAATTAAAACACTCATCTTAGTCAAAGTGCGAATCGACCCAAAAGCCTCTGGTCGACAAACGGATCCGAAAGCGGAACACGGACTTGCGGCTCCCTCAGAAACTGTGCAATAAACTAAAACCCATTCACGTTATATCAGGTTATGAAAATGAATACCCTTGCAACCGGAATTTTGAGCTGTGTCCTGCTCGCCTCGGCAGGGGGAGCTGTCTATTACAGGTCTCAGGCTGTGAAATATGAGCGACGGTGGGGCGAAGCCATGGAGCAGCTTGCCGACACCCTGCGGGATTCGAAGCCATTCCGCGCACGCGAAAAGCCCGTGCCCGGCATTCCAAAATCCGCTACCGTTATTGATACCACTCGGGAACATCAGATTGCCGGCCTGCTGGCGGAACTGGAGGAAAAGCAGAGGCAGATCGAAACGCTCACTCAGGCCGCAAAAAAGCAAGCAAACACCAACCGCTTTCCGAATGCGGGTGATCGACAGAGACAGCTGGAAGAATTGAAGGAAAACGATCCGGAAAAATATGAAGAGATCATCGCCCGTCGCGAGGAGATGCGCAATCAAATGCAAAACAACTTTGCGCAGAAGGCGATCAGTCTGCTGGATCGCGACACATCGACTCTGAGCGGGAAAGAGCTCGATCACTATGAGCAAATGCTGAACAACATGGATACAGCCTGGACACTGCTCGAGAAAATGATCTCGCCGGACACCCCGCCGGAAGAACGGCGCGAAATCAGGCAGGAGTTGGCCGAAACAGCTCAGGAGCTTCAGCCCATTCTGAAGGAGGAGCGCGAACGCAGGTTTGTTGAACTGGGCGTGGAAAGCGGCTACTCCGAAACCGAAGCGAAAGCGTTTGCTGAATACATCGGCAACACCATCCAGGCGACTTCCCTGCAACCCTTTGCCGGCAGACGCGGCCCGCCCCGCGGCGGGCGGTAAAACGGCTACCCCGGGCGAAATGTTTTGGCCACTGCGCTGGCGACCAGGCCAATCAAAACAATCCCGGCAATCGCCGCCCCGATCCATCCGAGTAAGGAAAGCGCGGTCATGATGACCCCGGCGATCATGACGCCGAGCAGGATGTAGAGCATGGCTTTCCAAAAGGGAATGCCCATCAGAAAGGCGGCCATTGAACCGGTCCATCCACCCGTCACCGGCAGCGGAATGGCCACGAAGATAGTCAGCCCGAGCGCTTCATATTTTTCAATGCTCGCACTCTTTTTGCGCGTACGTGCGAAGAGCCAGTCAAAGAAGGCCTTGCCTATTCTGAAGCGCATCAGGAACTGCGAAACCGGCCCGAGAAGCAACAGGATCAACGGAATAGGAATCATATTGCCAGCGACTGCCATCCCATATATTAACGCTATTTTTTTAGCATTTTTCTTCCATTCATCTTTGCTCCAGTCACGACATTTCAATCCATCTATTCCATAAATAATGAATCCAACCGGAACCGCACCGCGAAGCTCCACGATGGGCAGCGTCGAAATAGACAACACGGCCGAGGTGCGCGAAAGACCCTTTTCTTCCAGCCAATGGGCGATTTTTTCGCCGCGCGACTCAGGGTGCTCCGATTCGGCCCGCGCCGGAAAGGCCCCCAGCAGAACCGACGTTGCCAGCAAAAAAACATACAGACGTGTTTTCATAGTTCCTCTTTAATGATTCGTATTTTCCCCCGCTTGTGCCGGGATTTTTTTTGAAACTTCCTCAGGACCCTGACAAAACGGATCATGTCGCGAACAGGAGACCACAAACTCTTATGGCGGTTCAGCCTTTTTTGAATCCGAACCGAATCGATCCGAATGCGATGCGATGCCACATGCAGGAGGGTCTCAAATTCCACGGGAAACGAAGAGGCGGATTCCAATAAAAACGGGAGCACATCGCAACGGTAAAAGCGAAAGCCACAGGGCGGGTCTGGCACATACACACCCCACAGACGATAGAGCCAGTGCGACATCATCTGAATGCTCAAACGCCGCAAAGGGGAAACATGCTCCGGCGACCCCATCCGATTTCCGATCAGCACCGGAATATGTGTGCGATGATAGGCTTCCAGAAACCTTTCGATATAATCAGGGTCATGAAATCCGTCAGCATCCAGTGCAATCACCGCATCATAGCCTCGATCGAGAACATACCGAAAGCCCTCTGTCAATGCGACCCCTTTGCCGCCATTCTCTGTTCGCCGGAGAACTGTTGCGCCAGCCTGCTCTGCACGAATAACAGTCTCATCAGTCGATGCATCATCCACCACGATCACATCCTGCACAAACTCGGCCGCACGGGAGACCACCTCACCGACCGTATTCTCCTCGCAGAAAGCAGGAATCAGCACCGCTACTTTTTTCACTTCTTTTCGTTCTTGAACAGTCGCCATATCAATTCGGTTTCACCTCATAAATTCGAAGCACTAAACTCGAAATCCGAAACAAATTCGAATGAATAAAATCAAAAACAATCCGTTTGTGGCATTTGTATTTTGAATTTAAATTTTTGTTTCGAATTTCGATATTCGAATTTCGGAATTTAAAGTGGACTTCGGTCCGCTGGCGGCGAGCTGATCGGCCCGGTAGGACGAACGCACCAGCGGTCCGGCCGCCACCCCCTGAAAACCCATCTCCCGAGCGCGAGCGCCCAGTTCATCAAAATGTTCGGGAGAAACAAAGCGTTCAACGGGATGATGTTCACGAGTCGGTGCCAAATACTGCCCCAGCGTCAGCAGACGAACACCCGCCGCGTACAAATCTTCCAAGGTTTGGAAAATCTCTTCATCGGTTTCGCCCAGCCCCAGCATCAGGCCTGATTTAATGAGTATCTTACGATTCGATCCCGGCCGACCTTCTTGTAGGACGCGCTTCTCGTATTCGAGAGCGTGTGATTTATCGTCAAGACACGGGCTGTCGGGAGTACCCGACAAGCCCGTCCTACAACCCCAACCCGCCGCCTTGCGCAGCGTGGCCAGCGACTGCTCGTAGCTCGCCTGCGGGCGTATGGTTTCCTGCAGCCGCTTGACCGTTTCCAAATTATGATTAAACACATCGGGCCCGGCATCCAGCACCGTATCAAGGTGCTCTACAAAATCAGGAGTCAGCACCTCAATCATCACATCGGGAGTCCGCTCACGCACCGCGCGAATCGTCTCAGCAAAGGCATATGCACCGCCATCTGGAAGATCGTCACGGGTCACGCTGGTGATGACGACGTGTTTCAAGTTGAGTTTTTCAGCGGCCTCCGCCACGCGCGCGGGCTCCCCGGAATCCACCGGAAGGCCTTTCCCGGTTTTGACTGCGCAAAAGCGGCAGGCCCGTGTACAGACATCGCCGAGAATCATCACCGTTGCGGTTCCGGAGTTCCAGCACTCGTGACGATTCGGGCAGTTCGCACTCGCACAAACCGTATTAAGTCGGAGGCCA
>JAUXCB010000200.1 GCA_030619095.1 Verrucomicrobiota bacterium
CATCGGCTCCGCCGCCCTCACCGCCATGGCACTACTCGCGGCCTATATTGAAGAAGTCAAAATCTGGATCGCCAAACTCGCGGGCGAAGGAACCTTCGCTGGCTTCACCGCCGAACAGGCGGAGCGCGCGGGGATCATGGATTTTGTCCAATCCTTCGAGTTGCACATCATGAACCCGCTGTTGCTTTGCGGCATGTTTATCGGCGGTATGATGGCCTTTGTCTTCTGCGCCATGACCATGAAGGCGGTCGGTCGCGCTGCGGGTGCAATGGTTGAAGAAGTGCGTCGCCAGTTCCGGGAAATCCCCGGCATCCTCGAAGGTACCGGCAAGCCGGACTACGCACGTTGTGTTGATATTTCTACGCAGGGCGCACAGCGGGAAATGCTCGTCCCCTCCATCCTCGCGATCACCGTTCCGGTTTTGACCGGACTCGTGCTCGGCGTACCGGGTGTGATGGGTCTGCTCGCGGGTGGACTCACCTGCGGCTTCGTACTCGCCACCATGCTCAATAACGCGGGTGGGGCCTGGGATAATGCCAAAAAATATGTCGAGAACGGCGCTCATGGCGGAAAAGGCTCTGACGCCCATAAAGCTTCGGTTGTCGGTGATACCGTTGGTGATCCTTGTAAGGACACCTCCGGCCCGTCGCTCAACATTCTCATCAAACTGATGACGATGGTCAGCGTGGTCTTCACTCCGGTGGTCGTGAAATTCTCGCCGATCGTTCAGGAGTGGCTCCATATCGCGACGAAGTAGTTTATTTCGAAGCGATCAGGGTCGAGGCAATCCTCGCTGTAGCCGTTGTGTTGAATGCATAGACGTTGTAGACATCCATAGACTCAGGCTTCCATTGCGATTTTCCCAGTGCTTCTCCGACAAAGCTGAGCGTTGTCGGCTCCTCCGGAAAGGCTTCGGTCTCCGTCAGAGCTTTCTCTGTCAGTAGCTGCCCGGGGGAATAACGTCCGTATAGATCATCCATCCCGTTGGGTTTCAGGCGAAAAAACCATCTATCCCGCAGAAAACTTCCAATCTGAACTGGTCGGCATCAGACATCACTCACCCCTGCACTTCATTCAGAGGATCCCATTCGGCGGTGTTTTCCAGAGCCGATTGGCACGGTAGAAAAACCTGGACAATTTCAGGATCGAAATGAGTTCCTCGGCAGCGAAGGATTTCCTCCAGCGCTTCTTCGGCTGAAATCGAGTCCTTATAGACCCGAACTGAGCGCATGGCATCATAGGCATCCACGACGGAGAAAATTCTTGCACCCAGACAGATTTCATTTCCTTTGAGGCCGTGCGGATACCCGCTACCATCATATTTTTCATGATGCTCGAGAATAATGGGCGCGGCGCGGACAAGATAGGGGCTCGACTTGACGAGATCATAGCCGATCTGGACGTGCGTTTGCATGATGACCCACTCTTCGGCGGTCAGCTTGCCCGGCTTGAGAAGAACGGCATCGGGAATGCCGATTTTCCCGATGTCGTGGAGCAGGGTGCCGCGGGCAATATGATCCAGCTCGGAGGAGGGAAGCTCTATTTCACGGGCGAGGGTTAAGGCGAAGTTTCGCACGCGCACGCTGTGTCGTCCGGTTGTCCGTTCCCGTGCGTCCAGCATCGCCACCATCGCTTCCAGTGTGAAATCGTACGATGTGCGAACCTCTTCGTATGCGTTTACGAGCTCTCCGCTTTTCTTTTCAACCAGCTCTTCCAGGTGAAGCTGGTAGCACTGGTTTTCCGCAGTCAGCCGCCGGTTTTCATCTCGCACACGCTTAATTTCGACGGCTCGCTCTACGGTTCGGAGCATGGTTTGTGTCGAGAAGGGCTTGCTCAGATAATCCACGGCCGCAGCGGCCCGAATCGCTTCGCCGGCCGTTTCTATGTTTGGGTTGCCCGTCATGAGAATCACCGGCATGTCGGGTAATTTCTTGTGGATTATTTTTAGCAACTCAATGCCGGAGAGGCCCGGCATCATGATGTCGGAGATGACGACATCATATTCTTTTGTGGTCAGCCGCTGTTTCGCAACGTGTGCATTCTCAGCAGGATCGGGGCGGTACCCCGATTTTTCCAAAAGTGCACAAAGCAATCGACGAATTCCCGGATCGTCATCGACCACGAGAACCCGTGCAGGCGTCTCATTTTTAGAGAGGTTCGGTTTCATCGCATGGACAACACCTCTGACTCCACTCGATTGCGACCCCCCTTTTTCGCACGATAGAGCGCTTTATCCGCGCTCTGGAGAATGTCTTTGGCCAGACGCCCGCTTTGGTGGGCCGCCACGCCGAAGCTTGCCGTCAGGCGACCCGCCTCGGGGAAGGCGAGGTTCTCGTACTCCCTGCGCAACCGTTCGGCCAGTTGCGCGGCGGTGTCCAGTTCCGTTTCAGGGCAGATGATTAAAAACTCTTCGCCGCCCCATCGGCCCGGAATATCGCTGGTGCGTAGCGCGGTGCGCAAGCGGTTGGCCGTTTCGATCAGAATGGTATCCCCAACGGGGTGGCCGTGTGTATCGTTGACGGATTTGAAATGGTCGAGATCCAGCAGGATGACAGAGAGCGGGCGGGCGTACCGTTCGGCCCGGGCGACTTCTTTCTCGAAGTTTTCGTCCAGCTTTCGCCGGTTAAACAGCCCGGTTAGCTCGTCCCGGGCGGCGAGCCTCTCAAGCTCTTTGTTTTTCTGGGCCAGTTCTGCCAGAGCCTGCCGCAGCGCGATCTGGTTTCGAACCTTCGCTTTGACGATCTGTGGGCTGACGGGTTTCACGATATAATCCACTGCACCCAGCTCCAGTCCGCGAGCCTCCTCTTTTTCGGCTTCTATGGCCGTGATGAAGATGACGGGAATATCCTGTGTTTCCGGCGACTGTTTGAGACGGCGGCACACCTCGTAGCCGTCCATCCCCGGCATTCTGATGTCGAGCAGAATCACATCTGGCAGGGGATCGTCGAGTACCATTTGCAGAGCCTCCGGGCCGTCCATCGCTATTTTGACATGCCATTCCGGCTGCAGAATTTTCGCCAAAGCCAATGCGTTGGTTCGAAGGTCGTCAACGATCAGGATCGTCTGTGTCTGTGTATCCATCGTATTCGTCATGTGCTTGCCTCTTTTGTGCACAGGATAGTTGAGTTGGTTCCATTGCGGAAGGTCTTTTTCTTCCGGAAGTTCATCGAAAGGCGATCCGTTGACGCAGTTTCCGGCTGGCGAGCAGGGGCCACTCCAGCTGCTTGCGATGCGGCGAAGATCAAATCCACTGTTTTGTCAAAAACCACTGTTTGTGCAATTGGCCTGATGCAGGGTGAAGATAGACGGCCCCCTCTGCAATGCGAGGGACCCCGGGTTTGAAGTTTGTTTTATAGCGTTCCTCTCTGCGGTCGAAATCAATTCGCTGCAGGTTTCGCTCCGCTGCGGCGTTGGCCATCTCCAGAAAAGGGGTCAGAAAAGGGGTCAGTCCTATGAAACGATGTTTTTGGTTGACGGGCGAGGGGTGTGTGATAAATTGCATCTATGCCGAGAAAACCAAGAGTGGAGTTTGAGGGGGCGATCTATCATGTGATGTGCTGGGGGAACCGGCAGGAA
>JAUXCB010000025.1 GCA_030619095.1 Verrucomicrobiota bacterium
GGAGCATCGCATGAGTTTGCTAACAGAAGTTATCCGGTTGCTTTTAACCATGATTACGTATTACTCGTTACGGATTACGCAACTCAAACAACGGAGTGGATTTTATGGATACAAAACCCGTTATTCTTATAGTCGATGACGAAAAGAACACGCGCAACGGACTGGCGCGGGCCTTGCGGCGAGCCTATGAGGTGCATGTGGCCGAAAGCGGCGCGGCGGCGTTGAAGATTTTGAGCGAGGAGTCCGTCGATGTGATGCTGAGCGACCTGCGAATGCCGGTGATGGATGGGATGACCTTGATGCAACGGGCTTTGGCGGGGGCACCTGACCTGACCTGTATTCTCTTGACGGCCTACGGAAATATGGAGACCGCCGTGGAGGCGATGCGCCACGGGGCGACAGACTTTCTGACCAAACCGGTGAACCTGAGCGAACTGGAGCTGGTGCTGCAACGCGTCCTTCGCTCGCGGCAGGCCGAAGCGGAAAACCGGCAGCTTCGCGAACAACTTGATTCCAAGTTTGGTATGGAGAATATTATTGGCAATTCCCCAGCCATGCAGGAGATTTTTGATACGATTCGTCAGGTGGCCCCTTCGCGGGCAACCGTGTTGGTGCAGGGCGAAAGCGGAACAGGCAAGGAGCTGGTTGCCAAGGCGCTTCATCAATTGAGTCCACGTAAGCACGGTGCATTTGTTCCGGTGCACTGCGCGGCACTTTCTTCCACTCTGCTCGAGAGCGAGCTCTTCGGCCATGAAAAAGGAGCCTTTACCGGAGCGGCGGAACAGCGCAAGGGCCGGTTTGAGATGGCCGATGGCGGATCCCTGTTTCTGGATGAAATCGGCGAGGTGGATTCAACGGTGCAGGTGAAAATTCTTCGCGCACTGGAGGAGTGGGCCTTTGAGCGGGTCGGTGGGCAGGAGATGATCGAGGTGGATACGCGTTTAATTGTGGCTACAAACCGGGATCTGAAGCAAATGGTGGCCGATAGAACGTTCCGGGAGGATTTGTATTACCGCTTGCATGTGGTGGTGCTTGAACTGCCTCCGCTGCGTGATCGGCTGGGGGATATTCCACTTTTGTTAACCCATTTTTTAGATGGGTTCAATCGTGAAAACAGCCGGGATATCGAAGGGTTTTCACCGGACGCGCTCGATGTGCTGCAGGCCTATGACTGGCCGGGAAATGTTCGGGAGCTTCGCAATGCCGTGGAGCAGATGGTGGTGTTGTCGCGCGGTCGGCGAATCGGGGTGCGCGAATTGCCTGCACAGATCCGGGGTGCGGGTGAACTGCGCGAATCTATCGCCGGATCCACAACGCTTGAGGCGATGGAAAAACAGGCGATTCTACAGGGATTGAAGAGTGCGGGCGGGAATCGAACCCGTGCGGCGGAGCAGTTGGGGATTAGTCGACGAACACTTCATCGGAAGATTGTGGAGTACGGTTTTACAGAAGTTAAATGAGTTTAAGATTGAACAAGCTGAGGCGTTTAAGGATGCTTCAAAAGCTTTGGAGATACGTATGAAAAAACAACAGACACAACCCTTTGAATCAACGCTGCAGGACCTTGTTTATAGCTTGGATGCGGGAACCGGTTTCCGAATTGTTCGGGTAGTACTTTTCTGTTTGGTTGTGATCGTAGTGGCCGTTATTTTCACGGCGCGACAGTTCCGTGGGTTTGAGTCTGAGGCAGCGATGGACTCTGCACAACTGGGTCGTAATTTGGCGCAAACCAGTAGCTATATCACCCAATGCGTTCGCCCGGTGTCAATTGCGCAGGTTTCAGCAAATACCTTTGACGGGGATGCCAGGATCGAATTCCATCCCGAACTCTTCCGCCCACCGCTCTATCCCGCTATTCTGGCGGGCTGTTTTAAGTTTTTTGAGATCGTTGGGGTTGATCTTTTTCCGGACAGTAAGGCCTTTGGAGAGATGCGGATTTATCCGGCCGAGCAATGGGTCATTGTTCCCTTAAACCATATTTTCACTGCCCTTTCCGGCCTCCTGCTTTTTTTTCTGGGACGGAGGCTCTTTTCGGATCACATTGCGGTACTCGGGGCGGCCACCTATTTTCTGACCCGGATGGTTTGGCAAGACAGTATTAGCGGTACGGGCATTTCGGTCCTCTCCTTTTTTATTATGGGGGCCACCTATTTCCTGGTGTTGGCGATGATTCGCCGCCGGGAAGGTCGTTCTCAATGGAGCTGGGGCTTGCTGGCCTTGCTATCGGCTCTGTTTTCTTCGGCGGCTCTTCTGACACATTATGCTGCGCTGGTTATGCTCCCAGGGTTGGCCCTCTTTGTTTTGATGATGGGTACGCGGGCAAAACGGAGTGGGCATCTGGCCTTTTTCTACATTGTATTGACCCTGTTGTTCGCGATGCCCTGGTTCCTTCACAACTATCAGGTTTCGGGTTCTCCGCTGGGATTGGCTCCGCATACGGCGTTGATTGACTCGGCGAAGTATCCCGCCGATTCCCTGATGCGAACTCTCAGTCCGACCTTCAACCTTCTTTCTGATTTCCAGGCGGCGAAAGCGAAGTGCGCGGCAAATTTCAACCAGTTTTATGAGGCCGGATTCACCTCCCTCGGGGGCGGATTATTAATTGCCTTTTTTATGGTGATGTACTTTTATCGCTTTGTTCGATCTCATGTGCACACCCTTCGATGGGGAATCGGACTTTCCATCGTGCTGTTTTTTATTGCGGCCGGATTCTTTGGCGAGGCTGCGCTTCCGTTCTATCACCTGTTTTGGCCGTTTGTGATTCTTTATGGATTAGGCTTTTTCTCGATCCTGCTCGATCGGCTCGATTTCAGTGTTCACCTATATAAAATGAGCCTAACGGGGTTGGTTGCCGGCCTCACAGCCCTTCCCCTGTTGGTCACCATTTTCCTTTCGCCACCAGCAGGCCCTGTGTACCCTCCCTATTATGTTCCGTTTGTAATGCGTGTGAGTGAGCTGTTGAAACCGACGGAGGTCCTCTGCACCGACATGCCCTGGGCGACGGCTTGGTACGGGAAACGAACTTCGATTCTTCTCCCGGCAACGCTGGACGACTACTACGAAATCAATGACTACCGTAAATATATCAGCGGGCTCTATGTCACTACGCTCACAAAAGACAAACCGTTTGTGAGTTCCTTGAGAGAGGGGCCGGAAAAATCTTGGTTCCCGATCATCATGGGCCAGCTGACAAAGGATTTTCCATTGAAGTATGGATTCGCATTGAATAAGGAGGATCAGATTTTCCTCTCCGACAGCATTCGCTGGGGGGGCGGTGAGACGCAGCCGGCCGCTGCTGCCGAGGGCGAGGAATAACTGGGAGCGGGCGGTCATGCGTATTCTTTTTTTCGGTTCAGCGGCCATCGGCTTTCCACTACTTGAAGCACTGTTGGCCTCTCCAAAGGTTGAACTGGCCGGTGTGGTTACGCAACCCGACCGCCCCAGCGGACGAAAGCTGAAAATCACTCCCTGTCCAGCAAAGCTCTTTGCACTGGAGCGGGGGCTTCCTCTGTTCTCCCCAGAAAAAGTTGGCTCGTCTGACAGTCTTGAAACCATTCGTCAACTGGATGCCGATCTTTTTGTTGTGGTGGCCTACGGACAATATATTCCGCAGTCCGTTCTGGCGTTGCCGCCTGCCGGAGCGATTAATTTCCATCCTTCTCTGCTTCCAAAATACCGGGGTTCGACACCCATCCAGTGGGCCATTGCCAACGGCGATACAACGACCGGCGTGACGATCCTGTATGTGAGCGAAAAAATGGACTCCGGAGATATCATTTTACAGCGGGACGTGCCGATTGCGCCGGAAGACAACGAGCTCACGATGGAGCCTCTTCTTGCCAAAGCCGGGGCGGAGCTGCTGATGGAGGCGGTGGAGCAGATCCAGTCCGGGGCCGTTCGCGCCAGACCGCAGGACGACGAGTCTTCCACGGAAGTCCGCAAGCTGGTGAAAGAAGACGGACGGCTGGATTGGACTCTTCCGGCTCGAACCTTACACAACCATATCCGTGGTTTCATCTCATGGCCGGGCTGTTTTTTTGAGGTTTCATCGGCTTCTTCCGCCAGACGGGTGAAGGTTTTTCGTGCGCAGGTTGAAGCCGGAAGTGGAACCCCTGGGGAGATTCTGGATGGGACGGGAGACGGACCTCTGGTGGCAACCGGAGAGGGGGCCTTGCGTCTGTTGGAGCTTCGGCCTGCGGGAAAGAAAACGATGGATGGGGCGGCATATCTTCGCGGGTATCCTCTTCGTCCGGGCGATCAACTGGGTTGATTTGTTCGTTCCTCGGTCGCTACGGCTCATTCGGGGTCAGATCAGATGCTTTCTTCCAGTGTTCCGTTGCGGCGGCCTCGTTGCCGAGTTTTAAATAGGTGTCTCCGAGATGCTCCCAGATGGTGGGGTCGTTTTGGAGCAGCTCGCTCGCGATTTGCAGCCGTTCCAGCGCTTCTTCATAGTGCCCTTGCATATAGTAGATCCATCCCAGCGTATCGATAAAAGCGGCGTTGTTCGGATCGTTGACCAGTGCTTTCTGGATCATCACCAGCCCCCGCTCAAGATTTTCTCCGCGCTCCGCCCACATATAGGCCATATAGTTCTGTGCGGCTGCCGACGTGGATGGATCGCCTAGGTCAATGGCTTTCTGAAAAACCGTTGCGGCCTCTTCAATTTCCCCCGTCCGTTCGAAGAGGGTCGCATAGTGGTAATAGAAAGATCCGGTCAGCAGATGGGTGCTTCCCTGATCCTGTGCCAGCACTTCGAAACAGCGGGCTTTTTCCAGCGCCGCCTCATACTCTTCCTCCATTGCGTGAAGAATGGAGAGGTAATAGAGCACCTCAACGGATTCTGGACTCAGTGGGTGAAAGGACTCCAGCAGATCAATGGCTGCTTTAGAGGAAATGGGCGACTCTCCGATCAGAAGGGAGTGCATGTACTGCTTCAGTACGACATCATGGTGGGCGTGGCTCGAAGCCAGTGTGGTAACCGCCTCTTCGAAGTGATCGGCTTTTTGTGCCGCCACCATAAAATTGTATGAGAAAAATGGACCCTGCACCCATTCGGTATCCGGCGATCTGCTGCGAACATGATGGAGGGTGGCATAGGCCTCAGCATAGTTTTCCCGGCGGAGAAGAAGTGTGCCAAGCACGGTGCGCAACCGGGCATTTTCCGGATCGGTTTTTAGCGCCTTATTTATCGTGGTTTCCGCTTCGGCGTAGGATTTTCTATCCAGATAGAGCGAGATGAGTTGCATGTAGAAGGAGCGTGGCGTCTCCTTTTGCTGAAGATGCGTTTCCAGATATTCTATCAGCTGATCACGGTGTGAAGGCGGGGTTTTTTCAGCCAGATACTGAAGCCAGATTTCCGGTTCGGGTTCGGTTTGTGAGGGTAGCTTTTCGAAGAGTTCCAGTGCTCGATCATACGCATCGGTTTGGATGTAGAGATCCAGCACCTGCCGGGCGAGCAGGAGATCGTCCGGCATTCCGGACCGAGCCATCTCAAGAGCCTGTAGTGCTTTGTTGAACTGGTTGATTGAAAGATGTGCATAGCCCAGCTGCTGCCAGAGAGGCAGACGGGCCGGATCGACCTCAAGTGCTTTTTCCAGCCGGTCGATTCCGTTTAGAACCATCCTGCGGGAGGCTAGGGGGTTGGGCTCCTTGCGAGCACTCTCAAGAGTCAATACTCCGAGGAGAGAATAGAGGTTGGCTTGTTCCGTTGGCAGCGTCAGAGCCGACTGCAGAGTCTGAATGGCTTCTGAAAGCCGGTTTTGTAAGAGAAAAAAACGGGCGAGGCTCAGAATGGACTCACTGTTTTCCGGAAATGCGGCAACGGCCTGTTTGAAAAGCGGCTCTGCCTCTGCGGGCTGACCGCTCAGCGCAGTGACCCGCGCAAGAAGCAGAAGGGAGTTCAGCTCATGGGGTTTTCGTTTGTTTAGCTGGCGGGCGAGGCGGAGTGCCTCCTCCGGTTGATCCAGCCTCAGCGCGATGGCAGCGGCGGGCGGATAGAGGGTTTCCGCAGTCGGATCCAGCTGGATTGCGGCTTCCATCTCCCGCAGGGCGGCCGCGGAGTCTCCGGCAGCCTCCGCCAGCAGGCCAAGGCTAAAATGAGACAAAGCCTCTGCTTGCGCATCGACGCTCAGCGGAGGCTTTGAAGAAGGAGTCGTGCATCCCACGACGCATAGCAGGGCAAGGAACCCTGCGATCCGAGAAAGTGGAACAATGGAATTCTGGAATAATGGAATGTTGGAACTCTGGAGGATTTTAAAACTCATCATTCCAGTATTCCTCTATTCCAATATTCCCATCCCCATTATTTCTTCTTATGACGATCCGCACGCCGGCGTTTGCGACGCTTGTGATTCGACATTTTCGTTTTACGCCATTTTTTAATGGTACCCATGTGTCTATTCCTTTTGTGCGCTTATGCTACCACTTTGTTTAAGCCGATTTCAATAATACCTTCCGCTCCTGCCGCCTTCAATTCCGGAATAATTTCCCGGACGACGGACTCTTCAACCACCGTTTCAATGGCGTACCATCCTTCGTCGGAGAGGCCGTTTATTGTCGGTGCATGCAGGGCTGGAAGAAGCTTCTTGACGGCTTCCAGATTTTCGTTTTTCACGTTCATTTTCAGCAGAACTTTGTCTGCCGCATTGAGCGCAGCTTTTAGCAACAGAGAGATTTTCTCCAGCTTGGTGCGCTTCCAGTCGTCAGCCCAAGCCTCTTTGCTTGCAAAAAATTGTGTATAGGATTCCATCAGCGTGTCGACGATTCGCAAATTGTGCGCACGCAGTGAAGAGCCGGTTTCGGTGATGTCCACGATGGCGTCGACAAACTCAGGCACCTTGACTTCGGTGGCTCCCCAGGAGAATTCCACCTCGGCGGTCACGCCGTGTTTTTCCAGCCAGCGTTCAACCAAGGCAACCCCTTCGGTGGCAATCCGTTTGCCTTCGAGGTCTTTCACCGATTGAATGTCGGAGTCTTCCGGCACAGCCAGCACCCACCGAACCGGACGGCGGCTCTGCTTGGAGTAGACCATATCGCAAAGAATCTGCACATCGGAGTCATTGGCGGCGATCCAGTCCAGGCCGGAGATGCCCGCATCGAGCATGCCTTGTTCAACATAGCGGCTCATTTCCTGCGCGCGGAGCAGGCGGAGTTCAATCTCATCATCGTCGATGGCGGGAAAGTAGGAGCGGGAGTTTCCTTTAATCTTAAAGCCGGCCTTGCCAAAAAGGGCATAGGTCGACTCCTGCAGACTGCCCTTTGGTAATCCTATAATCAGTTTTTTCATGGCGGGTTTTTACTTTTCTCTTCTCAAATTGAAGCGTCAGACTATAGGGAAAAGCCCCTGTAGCGTCTACCGCTATTTCGACCTTTTTTCCAAATGTTTGGAACGTTTGAGTCGGGGTTTCCCGAGGTGTATAAAAACGGATTCAATCGGCTTCGATAGCTTCTGCTGCTTGGAACATTCCTCTGTTTAGAGCAGCTGCCGGCCCTCAATGGCGCGTTGGAGTGTGGTGGCATCAGCGTATTCGATGGCACTGCCGGAGGGGAGACCGAAGGCGAGGCGCGAGACCTTCACCTTACGGCTGGAAAGAACGTCAGCCAGATAGCTGACCGTGGCCTCGCTTTCGACATCCGTTCCCAGTGCGATGATGACTTCCTGAATTCCTTCAGGTTGCAGGCGGCTCAGCAGTTCGTTGACGCGCAGATCGGCTACGCTTTTACCCAGAGCCGGGGAGAGATGCCCTCCGAGAACATGGTAGCGGCCTTTAAAGCCGTGGGTTTTATCAATCTTTAGGATGTCGCCGGGGCTCTCGACCACACAAATCAATCCCGTGGCGCGCTGCCCGTCGCTGCAGAGTTCGCAGGGATTCTCTTTGGTGACCGTAATACCCCCGCAGCACGAACAGTTGCCAACCTGTTCATCGGCCGCGAGCAGGGCATGCGCCAACTTGCGGGCCAGCCCGTCCCGGCTCTGCACCACCGCCAGTGCCATGCGCTCCGCCGAGCGCTTTCCGATGCCGGGAAGTTTTTCGAGCGCGGCAACAAGGTCATCTAATGGAAGCAGGTGTTTCATCGGGGAGCGTGGACTCAGTGGAGTGTGGAACAGTGGAAGGCTGAAAGTATTGCACATCGCCGACAGAATTCAACTGCGGAATCGATCCGTGTCGATCAAGGGGTCGTTATGGAGCCATACCCATTGCGGTTCATCTCTTTTAGTGTGTAATTGTACGAAAAATCCAGCTATTTTTATTGAAACAAAGGAAGTGAGATGAAGAGAATCGTTTGGATGGTGTTGGTGCTTGGGCTTTCATTGGGTGTGTCGGCAGCAGCGGGAAAAAAAGGCGACACATTCCCGCCCAAGGTATTTAAGACGGGAACTTACCCCGTCGAAGTCGATGGAAAAACATTCCCGGGATTGGAAGCCAGGATTCTGAACGATCCATTCGTGATTGACGTTTTGCTATAGGTAAATCAATAAGGGCAGTGGCATGCAGGAACTCGTGGATATTCTCAATCTGATTGGTGTGGCGGCGTTTTCCATTGCCGGTGCGCTCGCGGCCGGACGGAAACATATGGATCTGTTTGGTGTCGTGGTGGTCGGATGCGTGACGGCGCTGGGTGGGGGTACGCTGCGGGATGTTCTGATGGGTTCTTATCCCATTTTTTGGATCGCAGCACCTCACAATTTTATGATCGCCGCGCTGGCCGCCGCGTGCACATTTTTTCTGGCGCGTCACCGCAGTACTGCGCCGCGATCGGTGATGTATGTCGATGCCGCCGGACTGGCCCTCTTTACTCTGATCGGTTTTCAAAAAGGGTATGCAATCACTCAGTTATATAGTGTCGGAATTATCATGGGGGTGGTGACCGGTGTGGCTGGGGGCATTGTTCGCGATGTGCTGTGCAATGAAATTCCGCTGATTTTCCGCCGGGAAATTTATGCCTCATCGAGCCTGTTCGGGGCGATCCTGTTGGCACTCTCCTTCCGCTTTTTCGATGAGAATATCATCGCGGTTTCAATCTCTGTTTTTTCCATTCTGGCGATCCGGCTGGCGGCCATCCGCTGGAAACTTTCGATGCCGGTCTTTGTGCTGGACGATGAAGGGCGGGAGAGTGCTGGATAATGCCCGCCGCTCGACAGAAGGCGTATGTTTCAGCTTGGGGGGCCGTTCTTCTCTGGTCAACCATTGCCGTTGCCTTTAAGCTCGGGCTTCGTGCGATGGGTGGATTACAGTTAATGCTCGGAGCCTCATTGGTTTCGGTGGCTGTGTTGCTGATGATCTGCGCCATGCAGGGTCGACTCTCGCTTTTCCGGAAAGTCGGTTATTCTGACCTCAGGCGGGCGGCACTATTGGGGTTTCTCAATCCATTTGCATACTATGCCATTCTACTGAAGGCCTATTCCATCCTGCCCGCGCAGGAGGCGATGGCTCTGAATTATATGTGGCCGGTTGTTTTGGTTTTATTCTCGATTCCAATGCTTGGACAAAAGGTGACACATTGGGAGTGGTTTGCGCTTTTGATTAGCTTTGCCGGCATGCTGGTTGTCGGAACGCAAGGGAACCTGGCACAGTTGCGATTCACCGACCCGCTTGGTGACGCGCTTGCTTTGGGCAGTACAGTGATCTGGGCACTCTACTGGAACTTCAACGTCCGGCATCCGGGCGATGACATCGTAAAACTGGTGTTGAACCTGATGTTCGGTTCGGTTTACCTCTTCATTGCGGTATTGCTTTGCTCCGGCTTTGAGTGGCCGACCTCGCGCGGTTGGGCATTGATCGTCTACGTGGGGCTATTCGAAATGGGCATCACCTCTTTTCTTTGGCTCAAAGCGTTGCGTTTATCCTCATCAACGGCCCAGGTGGGACAGCTGATCTATCTCGCACCTTTTCTATCACTCTTCTGGATTCAACTGGCTTTGCGCGAGCCAATTCACCCCGCCACAATCGGCGGGTTGCTGCTTGTTGTTGGCGGTACATTGCTCCAGCAGCACCTCTTTACAAAGAGGTGGATTCAACGCGCCTTGCGGCTTTTTTCACCTAGGTGACTCCGCTTTTTTCCCATACGGCGACTTCGACCTGCATCGTTGTCATCTCCGCAATACGTCGATTGAGGCACTGTCCCTTGAGTACGCTTAATTCGATCTCTGCGATATTGAGCCAGCTGCCGTGTTTAGGCGTGTGGTGAATATCCAACCGATTCGCCAGTCGCAAGCTGTGCGGCGCCCTCGGCGTTGACGATTGCACGAACGAACGCAAGTGGCGGAAGGAAGAGGTTGCCGCATTGCGCATTGCCTCCTGCATCATTGGTGTTTTGTGCCACAAAGATCAGGTCACAACCGTATAATCTGCACCCAGAAAAATCCGCAAAGCAACTACAAGATTTGGACTCCTGTCCGGCCTGGTTGTCTCCGGCGGGGGTTAGTCCTTGTCTTCGTCCTCTTCTTCGACCTCGAGAACTTCGCC
>JAUXCB010000201.1 GCA_030619095.1 Verrucomicrobiota bacterium
AGGGCAAAGCTGATCGACAGCCGCAACAGGTGCTGCATCGTTGACAAACAAACGCTTCCTTCTGTTTTTCTTCAGCCATAGCGCCTCCCATATTTAAGGTGAATAGATTGACATCCACCCCATTTAATATAATTATTTCGTCACGTTTGCCAAACGAGCAACGAAATAGAGACCATAAACACAGAAGGAGAATTTTGACATGACCCACACCGCCACAAAAACAAAAAGCGCTGGGCTTTTTACTCTACTTGCCCTCCTCACCGCACTCGCTACAGGATGCTCCAAAGAAGCTCCGGAAGTCGAGCCCATTGATTTAGCTCAGGCCCCAGACCTCTTTGAGCAACCGCTGCAGCCCAGCCCGCTGGCTCTGACCGCAACGGATGTGGTCATCACAGTCAACGGAAAAGAGATCACACACGGCGAAGTTGTACAGGCCACTCAAATGCAGATGATGCGTCTGAGCGGTCAAGTGCCACCCCAACAGATCCAACAGCTCTATCCGCAGGTCTATCAGGAAATGTCCAAGATGCTCGTCGCAAACATCCTGCTCACTCAGGCTGCAGAAAAATCAAGCCTCGTCGTCAGCGAAGAGGCACTGGCTTCGGAAATCACCCGGATTGAAGCCAATGTGCCGGAAGGAAAAACCCTGAAGGAGGCTCTGGCGGAAACCGAAGTGGACGTTGAAGAGTGGAAGGAAAACCTGCGCAAGCAGATGCTGATCGGGAAACTTGTGGAAGAAAAAACGGCCAATACAGAGGCGGCTACAGCGGTTGAGGCAAACGAATTCTATCAGGCGAACCCCGAATCCTTCAAGGTGCCGGAAACCGTTTCCGCCAGCCACATCCTGATGGGGTTCACCCCCGAAGATACAGACGAAACTAAAGCGAAAAAGAAAGCGGATCTTACCGCAGTCCGCGAGCAGATTCTCGCCGGAGGAAGCTTCGAAGAATTGGCCGCACAACACTCAAGCTGTCCCAGTAGCCAGCAAGGTGGCAGCCTGGGCTCCTTCGCCCGCGGACAAATGGTGCCCGAATTTGAAGAAGCCGCCTTCGGCATGGCCACCAACACCATCAGCGATGTGGTTGAAACCCAGTTCGGGTATCACATCATCAAAGTAACCGGCCAACAGACCGGGAGTGTCCGCACCCTGACTGAAGTGCAAGACCAAATTCTCGCCTACCTCACCAACCAGAAAAAGCAGGCCTCCCTAACCGCCTATATCGACCAGCTCATGGAAAAAGCCGATGTGGTGACTCACAGCCAGAACTTTGATGCCGCCGCCGAAAAAGAAGAAAAAGAAGAAGAAGAAAAATAAGACCTCTTCTGGTGAAACAAAAAAACCGCTCCCTTACGGGGGCGTTTTTTTTTGTGGCCCGAGCCCTTCAACTTGGATTCCAGCGCACTAAAAATGCCGTCTAGCAAATTCACGTCCGGATCCGCATTTGAGATAACGCTCAAAAGCAAATGCTTTTTCTTTAGACTAAAACGCTATCGCCGTCTCAACCTGCCATGGGCAGAACTTGGTTGTGTGGGGGCAACGACCGGCGTTGTGGTCTTGAAGACGAGCCGTCAGGTCGTTTGTCTGCCCGACGTAGCGATGCTCTCCCTGATCACTCTTTAATCTATAAACGGAATGCGACATGTCCAAAGTTGGCCTGCCAAGCCGTAGTCGATGAGCAAAAATTCAGGTGATTTTGCAACACAAGTCCGCCTTCGCCAAGGCTCCGGCGTGACAGCCTCCGCAATGGCTTCGCTCATCGCGAAGGCTGGTGCACCCGAGAGGATTCGAACCTCCACGCCGTTGCCGGCACAAGAACCTGAATCTTGCGTGTCTGCCAGTTTCACCACGGGTGCGTCAAAAAAGAGCGCGTATTAAACAGGAACTTCTCGCAAAGTCAACGCTTCCAAAACGATTTTCTTTCGTTCTTGTCAATGGCCACTCGACACCCTATGCTCGTTGCTACGCTGAAGCTGGTTAAATTGATGTAGAGAGGAAGCGGTCACGTGAAAAAAATAGATGATAAATCATGGAAAGCCCTGAAAACCAAACTGATCCGATCGAAACAGATCCCCTCTCTCAGCATGGGGGATCCTGAGAAAGAATATGTTCACTCCCGAGGGATCGATATCCTTCAGCTTCATGCAACCGATTTTATCCGCAAACGTCTGGCCGCATCCGATCCGAAGAATGACGGGCGGCAAACGCCCCTGAAGGGTCACCCTGTTTTTATTGCCCAGCACGCCACGGGAACCAGTGACCGAATCAAACTCGAAAAATTCCACGGGATCAAATCGGGGTTCGAACTCAGCGAAAAAGAGATCGCCTATATGGTAGACATTATCATCCGCTGGATCGAAGAACAGGCTGGCGATTCGGCGTAATTTCCCTCGCCCCGGTCTCCCTTTAGATTCTTCTACCCTCTGGAAAAAAGTCGTACCTTATGAAACTGCACACCATCGCCCGGCCCGACCACATCATCAGCCGCCGCCAGATCAGCTCTGCCGCCAACAAAGTCCTATACGGTCTCAAAGAGAGCGGCTACCTCGCCTACCTTGCCGGCGGCGGTGTCCGCGACCTGCTCCTTGAGCGCAACCCCAAGGATTTCGATGTCGCCACCAACGCCACCCCGGAAGAAGTGAAAAAAGTTTTTCGGAACTGCCGCCTGATCGGGCGGCGGTTCCGCCTGGCTCATGTCTACTTCCATCAAGAGATTATCGAAGTCGCCACCTTCAGGGCTCCCGTGCCCGGAGAGGCAGAACAACCGAAGAACAACACCTTTCGCGAAAAGAACGGTCTCGTTCTGCGCGACAACGTCTTCGGCTCCCCGGAAGAGGATGCCCTGCGGCGCGACTTCACCATCAATGCCCTCTTCTACAACATCGCCGATTTTTCTATCATCGACTACGTCAACGGCATGGAGGATCTGAACCATCGGATCCTCCGCGTGATTGGCGACCCCGAAACACGCTTCACCGAAGATCCTGTTCGAATCCTACGCGCCATCCGCTTTGCCGCCACACTCGACTTTCGCATTGAGGACTCCGCGCGCGAGGCCATTCGCACCCAGGCCGCACGACTGGAAGGATGCTCCTCCTCCCGCCTCTACGAAGAAATTCAAAAGCTGTTGAGCTGTGGAAAAGCCGAACGGGTCTTTGAACTCTGCCGCGAGCTCGATGTCTTTGAACACCTTTTTCCCGAGATCGGAGCGTGGCTTAATGCGCCGGACGGTGAAGGGAAAACCCACTGGCTCCAGAAAACGTTTCACCAAAGCGATCGTTGGCGCGAAGCCGGCTTTCAGGTTGCTCCAGCCCTCCTCTTTGCCCTGCTCTTCGGCGAATACCACGAGTGGGTTGCCGACCACATCACCCAGGAGGAGGGTCTACCGCACGCCGAGGCACTCCAAGAGGCCACACACCGGCACATTCACCAACTGTGCAACCGCATCCAAATCCCTAAAGCCGTCACCGCCCACATTGCTGAGATTATGGCAGGGCAGCCCCGTTTCCTCATCACCACCCCAAAAAATGCCACCCGCATCCTCCGACATCGCAGCTTCCTC
>JAUXCB010000227.1 GCA_030619095.1 Verrucomicrobiota bacterium
CCTTGCGCGGGCAGTGCTGGTATAATCTGGGCAACTGCATGGTGCGAGTGGCCGAAGGGCTGCGCGAAAGCGATCCGCACGCGGTGGGTAGCTACTGCTACCAGGCGGCGGAAATTTACCGCACAGCGCTCAGTTACGACGCTCAACTTTCAGATGCCGCCTATAATTTGGAGATCTCCCTGCACTTTGCCGCTGAAATCGAAGAGAAAATTCGCGATAATCGGGAGAAAGAACAACAGGAAAACGAGCTGATTAAATATATCCGAAAAAAGCTGTCGGAGTTTATCGAACGGCAAGGCACGTTGCTCAACAACAATACCAAAGGCAACCCCCAGCAAACCCTCGAAAAGGAGACTCACGAGCTGGCAAAGGTCATGGCCGAATCAAAACTCCACGCGGATATTGCCCTCCCGGCCGACACAAAAATTCCGGGGCCGCTGAAGGACACCTATCAACATACCATTACCGCCGCCGTAGCCATGGCAGTTCCGGAACAAGTTGTGGCCTTAAACGAACTCATTGCGGCGCTGGGAGCCGCGCCGGAAGATCCCGACCAACAGGAAGGCGACTCGGACGAAGACTCGGAAAACGAGGACGATTCCGATATGGACTATGAGGAGTCAGATGAAAACTCCGATCTATATGAAGAGGCCAATCCGTTTGGCAACTTCTCGGAATACGAAGAAATTCGCGGCGTGCCGCCCCCCAATAAAACCGAAATCGACATTCTCGCCGAAGAGACCCGAAACCAGGAACGACGCAAGAAAAAGAAAGCCGGCGAATACAAGCCGGTGGAGAAGGATTGGTAAAATGCCCTCGTGGAAAACAGGATTAATTATGGTGGTGCTCGCTTGTGGAACAGCGCAAGCCTCCACCAACTTCTACGCATCCGCTAGCGCATCGGAAACAAATGTTTTTCTGGGGCAGGTTTTCAACGTGGATGTCGTGGTGAAGGCCGGCGAGAAACCAGAACTCCCGAGATTGGGGGAACTAGCCGATTTCAACGTCACGGTACTGGCCGACGGGCAACCTACCCGCGCAGCCCATACCTGGCTCTACCGTTTTTCATTCCGCGCCATCCGCGAAGGCGAATTGGTTCTTCCGTCGCTCCGCTTCGGCTCAGTAACCACCCTGCCTCTCCATATTCTGGCCAAAAGACCAGAGGCCAGCGACCGAATGCAACTCACGCAATCCCTCTCAAAAACCTCAGTCTATCTCGGCGAACCCGTTTTGCTGACGACCCTCTGGGATAGCACTTATCCCTTTGGGGCCATCAAGGCGGTCGACCTGCATTTCCCCCTCTTCAACGATAAACGCTTCCAGATGATGGAGCTCTATGAACCGGAAAAAGAAAAGCAGAAGCAAACTACCGGACTGCCCGTGCACGGTACCCGTGTGCTGGCCACACGCCGAAACTATGCCGAAGGTGAGGTGCAGCACCAATCGCTCGCCTTCAGCAAACTGCTCATCCCCAAACAGAGCGGCGAAATTATTCTCCCGCCTGCAACCCTCCTTTGTGCGGCGGAAGACGAGAAGGATCCAAAAAACCGCAGAGGACGCTCAGCCTTTCAATATCCATCCTACTTCGACAACACTTTCTTTAATCAAAATGTAACGGGCGGAACCTGGGCGCGGATCTACACCGAATCCAAAGCTCTCGCCCTGAACGTCAAGCCTCTCCCCCAAGAAAGCCGCCCCGATCTCTTTAACGGTATGGTCGGCGACTTTACGATTGCGGTGGAAGCCGAACCAACCGAGGTTCGCGTCGGCGAACCCGTCACCCTAAAGATCACGATCACTGCCGCCCAATTCATGGAAAATATTTTCTTCCAGCCCCTGCGCTACCAGCCGCTACTCATCAACCGATTTGATATTCCGGAGGATCGCGCGCTGCCCTTACGCGAAGGGAAATCAAAAATCTACACCCAAACCATCCGGCCACTCAGCAGCCAGATCAATCAAGTTCCCCCGCTTCAGCTCTCGTTCTTCCAGCCCGCATCGAACGCCTATATCACGATTGAATCGGCCCCCATCAGGCTTTCGGTTTCTCCGGCGGAGCAGATCGGTGTCTTTGGCGGCGACTCCATGCAACACCGCCTGCATACCGTCGAGGAGGGCATTCGCCACAACTATGAGAACCCCGATATGCTGGTGAGCCACCGGCGGCCCCTGCTTGGATGGACGCATCCGGTAATGGCGATCGCCCTTCTGCTGTTGCCGCCCTTCATCGGCGGCGGGGTTTTGCTGGCTACACTCTTTGGTGAGAAAAAACATCATATTCATCGCACCGCAAAAGCCGCCCGCGCCTATAAGATATTTCGAAAGAATGCAGCACACATCACCCGGGGACCTTCGATGAAAAGCGAAATCTATAGCGAGCTCGACCGCGTACTGCGCGTCTATCTAGGAGACCGCCTGCACCTCAATCCCGGAGCGCTCTCGTTCCGCGATGCCCGAATCCAACTCGCCGCATTCGGCGCCGATACCCAGACCCTTGAAGATCTCCAGGCTCTCTTTACACGCTGCGAGGCCTACCGCTTTACCACCGCTCATAATGAACCCGGCAACGCAAAGCAAATCCTGCGCAACGCCATCCGGATTGTGAAATCCATTGAGAGGAAGTTGAAATGATTTTGAAATCCAACCTCTCAAGTCTCCCATGGTTGTTACTGGCTTTTGCGCTTCCAGCCTTTGGTGAGGACTACCAGCTCCAGACGTTGGAAACCGCGCAGGGGATGTTCCGGGCGGCGACCAACGAGACGATGTATGCGGAGGCGGCGCGACAGTTTGAATATCTCGTTGATGAGGAGGGCATCCGCAATGGGCATCTCTTCTACACGCTAGGCAACAGTTGGTTCATGGCGGGCAATGTGGGTCGTGCGATCCTGAACTATCGCCGCGCAGAGGCCTATCTGCCACGCAACGCGGATGTGCAGCATAATCTCAGCGCTACGCTGGCTCTGCGCACCGATCTAATTTCTGAAAAGGAGAAACATCCGCTGGTAG
>JAUXCB010000117.1 GCA_030619095.1 Verrucomicrobiota bacterium
CCGCCGATGCGGAAGAAATGATGGCTAGATAAAACGTGCCCCGAAGCATCGGGGTCTTCGACACAAAAAACAAGAAAACGACGGATAGTAGTATGAAGGAGCAAGCAAAGATGAGTAAAAGAATGGTGACAATTGATGGAAATACAGCGGCGGCGCATGTGGCGTATGCCTTCAGCGAAATCGCTGCAATTTATCCAATTACCCCCTCGTCCAATATGGGTGAATACTCGGATATCTGGGCCGCGCAGGGTCGTGAAAATATTTTTGGAACCACGGTGGGTGTAACCGAAATGCAGTCGGAAGCCGGTGCCGCAGGTGCCGTACACGGAGCACTCAGCGGCGGAGCACTGACCACCACCTTCACCGCCTCGCAGGGCCTCCTGCTGATGATTCCGAATATGTATAAGATCGCAGGGGAAATGCTCCCGACCGTTTTTCATGTTTCAGCCCGCTCGCTGGCGGCACAGTCGCTCTCCATTTTCGGAGACCACTCGGACGTGATGAGCGTCCGGAACACCGGGTTTGCCATGATCTCCGCCAACGGGATTCAGGAAACCATGGATCTGGCAATCGTCAGCCATCTGGCCACGCTGAAAGCGAAAATTCCCTTCCTCAACTTCTTCGATGGCTTCCGCACCTCGCATGAGCTGCAGAAGGTGGAAGACATCAGCTACGACACGATGAAGGATCTGCTCGAGCCGCAATACGTCGAAGACTTCCGCAACCGTGCGATGCGCCCGGAGGCGCCCATCCTCAAAGTGGCCGCCCAAAACCCGGATGTGTACTTCCAGGGCCGTGAAACCTCCAATAAATTCTATGATGCCATTCCGGAAATCGTTCAGGAATATATGGATAAGGTCGCCGCCAAGATCGGCCGTCAATACCACCTCTTCGACTATGCCGGCGCTCCGGATGCTGAAAAGGTCATCATTGCGATGGGTTCGGCCTGCGACACCATTGAGCAGACCATCAACACCCTCAACGCACAGGGCGAAAAACTCGGTCTGGTGAAAGTTCGTCTCTACCGTCCGTTCTCCGTGAAGGCTTTCGTGGACTGCATTCCTGAAACCGCCAAGAAAATCACCGTGCTCGACCGCACGAAAGAGCCGGGCGCCATCGGCGAGCCGCTATACCTCGACGTGGTTGCCGCGCTCAAAGGCAAGGGCATCGAAATCATCGGCGGCCGCTACGGCCTCTCCTCGAAGGAGTTCACCCCGGCCATGGTCAAGGCGGTGTACGACCACGCGGACGGCGAGGCCTTCCACGGCTTCACCGTCGGGATCAACGACGATGTCACCAACCTGTCGCTCACCATCGGCGACCGCCTGAACATTGAGGCTGACGATGTGGTCAAGTGCATGTTCTGGGGTCTCGGTTCCGACGGAACCGTCGGCGCGAACAAGAACTCGATCAAGATCATCGGGGAAAACACCGACCTCAACGCGCAGGGTTATTTCGTATACGACTCGAAGAAGTCCTACGGGATCACCGTTTCGCATCTTCGCTTCGGGAAAAGCAAGGTCAACTACCCCTACCTGATTCAGAAAGCAGACTTTGTGGCCTGCCACAACCCGGCCTACATCGGCCGCTACGACATGCTCAACGCATGTAAGGACGGCGGCACCTTCCTGCTGAACTCGGAGATCCCGAGCGAGGAGGTGTTTGAGCATCTGACTCGCGACATGCAGGAGATCATCCTGGAGCGAAAAATCAAGTTCTACAACATCAACGCACTCGCCATCGCCACCGAGGTCGGCCTGGGTGGACGGATTAACACCGTCATGCAAACCGCGTTCTTCCAACTGGCCAACGTGATCGACCCCGACGAAGCCATTGGGTACATCAAAAGCGCGATCAAAAAGAGCTTCTCAGCAAAAGGTGAGAACATCGTGAACATGAACTGCTCGGCCGTCGACAAAGCGCTCGCCGCTCTGGAAGAAGTTCAGGTTCCGTCCGAAATCACCAAATCGTACCTCTTCCCGACGCTCATCGACGAGCCGGAAGGATGCTTCGCAAAAGACGTGATGGAACCGACCCTGCTGATGAAAGGCGATGAAGTCCCGGTATCCAAAATGGCCGTCGACGGCATCCTGCCGACCGGAACCACCTGCCTGGAAAAACGCGGCATTGCCCCGCGCGTTCCGGCCTGGGTCAAAGAGAACTGCATCCAGTGTAACCAATGTGTGATGGCCTGTCCGCATGCCGTGGTTCGCGCCAAGCAGATCGACCCGGCGGATCTGTCCGACAAACCGGAAGGGTTCGGAACGATTAAGTCGAACACCAAAAACGACCGCGATCTGGAATATCGCCTGCAGGTATACTGCGAAGACTGCACCGGATGCGGTGTCTGTGTGGAAACCTGCCCGGCCAAAACCAAAGCCCTCGAGTTCAAGGTGCTTGAGGACGAAATTGAAGACGGCCAGCGCGAGCGCGCCGCGTTCTTCGATGCCCTGCCCGACAATGTTCTCGACGGCGTAAAAGTTGGAACCCTCAAGGGTCTTCAGTTCAAAAAACCGCTGTTTGAATTCTCCGGTGCCTGCGCCGGTTGCGGCGAAACCCCGTACGTCAAACTGGTCACCCAGCTCTACGGTGAACACATGATGGTCGCCAATGCCACGGGTTGCTCGTCGATCTACGGCGGAACGTTCCCAGCCATCCCTTATTGCAAAAGCAAAGAGGGCCGCGGACCGACGTGGGGCAACTCCCTGTTCGAAGACAACGCCGAATACGGCATGGGCATGCGCCTGGCGGTCGACGCCAACCGCAAGCTGCTCACAACCAACGTGACGAAAGCGAATGCACTCGGCATGGGTTCAGATCTTGCCGCCGCCATGACCCAGGCGATCGAACTCGGCGACACCATCGGCGCCGAAGCCGTCGCCGCACAGGATGCAGTCAAACGACTTCTCCCGGCTGCAGTCGAACGTGCGTCCGGCGAGCTCAAAGAAGTTCTCGCAAAGATCAAAGAGCTCCAGGACTACTTCGTAGACAAGAGCGTCTGGATCTTCGGCGGCGATGGATGGGCCTACGACATTGGATACGGCGGCGTCGACCACGTGGTTGCTTCCGGAAAAGATGTGAACATTCTGGTGCTGGACACCGAGGTCTACTCCAATACCGGCGGACAGGCCTCCAAGGCCACTCCGCTTGGAGCGGTTGCCCAGTTTGCCGCTGCGGGGAAACGCGTAGGCAAAAAGAACCTCGGCTTCATGTGCATGAGCTACGGCTATGTCTACGTGGCCTCCATCTCGATGGGTGCCAACCGGATGCAAACGCAAAAAGCCTTTGAGGAAGCCGCGGCCTATAAAGGCCCGTCGATCATCATGGCCTACGCCCCCTGCATTGCGCACGGCATCGACATGATGAAGACGCAGACCGAACAGAAACGGGCTGTGGAGTGTGGCTACTGGCCGCTCTATCGCTATAATCCGATGCTCGAAACCGGCAGCCGCTTCTCGTGGGACAGCCGTCCGCCGAAGGGTGACTTCCAGGAGTTCATCCGGTCCGAGCGCCGCTACACGACCCTGCTGAAGTCCGCTCCCGATGAAGCGGAAGCGCTCTTCGCGCAGGCCGAAGTGGAAGCCAAAGAACGCCTGACATTCCTTGAAAATCTCGGAAAAATCATGTAACCAAATGAGCAACCAAGGAGGTTCCCCCATGGAAAAATATGTATGCACACCCTGCGGCTATATCTACGACCCAGAAGTTGGCGATCCCGATAACGGCATTGCCGCTGGCACTGCGTTTGCAGATCTGCCCGAAGATTGGTGCTGCCCCGAGTGCGGTGCGGAGAAAGAATACTTCGAACCGGAAGCCTGACAACCGCCAGCGGAACGTAACGAGCCATGAACCTACAGACAAATTACATGGGACTGGCTCTGAAAAACCCGCTGGTTGTCGCCTCCTCCCCTCTCTCTATGAGCGGGAAGGAGATTCAGAAAGCCACCGACGCGGGTGCCGCGGCGGTGGTTTTCTTTTCCCTGTTCGAAGAACAAGTTACCAAAAACGGGGAGTCTCACCCCTACTTTCCGGGCACAAACGACTATGCCTTCCCCCCGGAAGCCTATTTTGACCTCCTCCATCAAACGGTCGAACAAAGCGACATTCCGATTATTGGCAGTCTCAATGGAGTGACCTCCGAGGGATGGGGAGAGTACGCTCGAAAAATTGAAGCGACCGGCGCACAGGGCCTGGAGCTGAACATCTACCATATCGCTGCCGACCCAGCGCAAAGCGGGCAGGAGGTTGAAGCTCGGCATCTGGACATTCTAAAAACCGTAAAGAGCGCGATCACCATTCCCGTGGCCCTCAAACTAACCCCCTTCTTCAGCTCCCTCGGACATATGGCGCAGCAACTCGATGACGCCGGAGCCGATGCCCTGGTTCTCTTCAACCGATTCTATCAGCCTGATTTCGACCTCGATGCGCTGGAGGTTGACCCCAGCCTCCACCTCAGCACCGCAGAGGATATCCGTCTGCCACTGCGCTGGATTGCCATGCTACACGGCAAACTGCAGGCATCTCTAGCCGCTTCCAGCGGCGTACAGACCAGCCGGGAAGTCATTAAGTATCTGCTGGCGGGAGCCGATGTAGTCACCGTAGCCTCCGCCCTTTTGAAAAACGGCCCTGAATATGTCGGCACACTGATTCAAGAGCTGGAGCAATGGATGGAAACCAATGAATACCACTCCATCTCTCAGGTTCGTGGATCGCTGGGCCAGAAGGCGATCGCCAACTCCGACGAGTTCGAGCGCGCCAACTACATCAAAGTGCTCGAAACCGCGCGGCGCAACCGGGCCTGACCCGCGTTTTTTCAAGGTTTGGAAACTATTTCCTTGGACAACCCTGAGCACCCCCTTTAAAGTGCCTTCCCATAGCACGGGCAACCAATCTAACAGGACTATGGGACAAAAAATGGCCAAATATTTGATCGTAACCGGCGGCGTCGTGTCCTCGCTCGGAAAAGGAATCACCGCCGCATCCATTGGGCGACTTCTCATCAATCGCGGACTCTCGATCCGCATGCTGAAGCTCGACCCCTACCTCAACGTCGACCCCGGCACCATGAGCCCCTATCAGCACGGCGAAGTGTACGTAACCGATGATGGTGCCGAAACCGATCTCGACCTCGGCCACTACGAGCGCTATACCGGACAGCCCACCTCCCAGAAAAGCAACATCACGGCCGGAAGCATCTACTGGAACGTTCTCCAAAAAGAACGGCGTGGCGACTACCTCGGTGCGACCGTGCAGATGATTCCGCACATCTCCAACGAAATCAAAAATCGCATCCGCGCGCTCGAAGCCGAAGGCCCCGACATCATCCTCATTGAACTCGGCGGAACCGTCGGCGACATCGAAGGGCTGATCTTCCTCGAAGCCCTGCGCCAGCTCGGTGCCGACGTGGGCCGCGACAACTCCATGTACATCCACCTGACGTACGTCCCGTACATCAAAGCCGCCGGTGAAGTGAAAACCAAACCCACCCAGCAGAGCGTCGCCAAACTCCGCGAAATCGGAATTTTACCACACATCCTCGTCTGCCGGACCGAGGTCGATCTGA
>JAUXCB010000120.1 GCA_030619095.1 Verrucomicrobiota bacterium
GCGGTGTGACTGTCATCGAAGAGGAGATCGTGCACCACCTGCCGGAATTCCATCGTATCAAAGGGTTTTTCAAATACACGGGTGGCACCCAGTTTTTCCGCCAGGTTCAGATAATGATCGGCCTGGACACGCCCGCCACCGGACATGACGACCACTTTAATATCAGGTAGCTTTTTTCGAACGGACATCACGAGTTCAATGCCGTCGCAATCGGGCATGATGACATCGGTGATGATCAGATCAAAAGAGGCTGTCTCCAGAACCTTCAATGCCTCCACGCCGTTGCAAACCTCTGTGATGGAGTACTCAGAATGATTGAATACTGCTACCACCATCTTGCGGATCATCTCTTCATCATCAACCAGTAGGATTTTTTTCATCAGTGTGGGAGCCTTTCGAAGCATCTACAATCGGATACGATAATCCTGTCCGCCGCCAAATTCAAGAATACGCTGTACATGTTTTCCCAGAATGTCGGCTTCCAGATTCACTTTGGTTCCCGGCTTGAACTCCGACATATCGGTCTCTTCCATCGTGTGGGGGATGATATGAACGACAAACCCGTCGTCGAGCAGCTCGGCCACCGTCAGCGAGATTCCATCAATCGAAATAGACCCCTTATAGACCATCAGCATCAACATGTCGGGGGAGCACTCAATCTCAAATTTGAAATCGCGGTCAACTGGCGTGATCTTTCGCACGGTTCCGGCCCCGTCGACGTGTCCAGTGACGATGTGCCCGCCGAGCATATCCCCGAGGGCCAGCGCACGCTCCAAATTCACTATCGACCCCGCGCTCTTTCCCCCCAGATTTGTTTTATCAAATGTTTCGGTGAGCACGTCAAAGCTCAGGTGGGTGCCCTCCATGGCGGCGACGGTCAAACAAGCTCCATTCACGGCAATGCTGTCGCCCAGCCCGACCGGTTCATCCCACATCCGATCCGGCACCACCGTAATTCGGCCCGAAGCTCCTTGCATTTCAATCGATTCCACACGGCCTAACCGTACAATTCCTGTAAACATTTTTTTACTCCTTTACCGGCAATGCCCGGATCAACAGATCATTCCCGAGTTTTTCCAAGGTCTGGAAACTCAACTGCGGCATTCCCTTCAGTGTCCATCCCGCTTTTCCAACCATTGGAAAACCGGTTCCGCCCAAAAGTGACGGCGCCATAAAAATGGCGAATTCATCGACCCGCCCCGCACGAATCAGCGAACCGGCCAGTTCGCCGCCCCCCTCGCATAAAACGTGCATCACATCGCGCTTCGCAAGATCGCGCAGAATCTTTTTGAGCGACCCCTCCATTAAAAGGGTTTGCTCTGCGGCCTCATCCGTGAGCACCGTTGATTTTTTCGGAATATTTGCGCCAAGCACCACACGCCATGGGGCCCGCCCTTTGGCCGGGCGCGGCAGGAGCGATGGATTATCCGCGCGCACAGTACCCGCGCCCACGAGAATTGCATCGGCCCGGCGACGGAGCGCCTGCACCTTTTTTCGAGACTCCGGGCCGGTGATCCATTGCGACCTGCCCGACGCATCCGCGATCCGCCCGTCGAGCGTCACCCCGAGTTTGAGCGTCACATAGGGAAGCCCCGTCAGCATCCGTTTGGCGAACGGGGCGATCAGTTCCTGCGCCTCCGTGCGACAGACCCCGGAGACCACCTCAACCCCCGCACGGCGCAACAGGCGGATGCCCCTGCCCGCGTGAGCCGGAGTGGGGTCTTTACAGCCGATCACCACGCGGCAAATGCCTCGCTCTAAAATCAAATCGGTACAGGGGGGAGTTCGACCCTCCGTCGAGCAGGGTTCTAAGGAGACATAAAGAGTAGCCGAGGACAGACGGTTCGTCTTTTGACCTTCAGCCTGCCGAAGGCACTTCACCTCCGCATGCGGGCCCCCTGCTTTTTTGTGAAATCCTTCGGAAACGATTTTTCCATTCTGAACCAGCACCGCACCCACGGGCGGGTTAGGGCGCGTCAACCCTTCGCCGCGCCGCGCCAGCTCGATCGCACGCCGCATGAATGGAATGTGTTTATCCATTGTCGGGGCCAGGAGTTCGTGACGGGCGGTTGAGTTCTTTTTGAATGCGGTCGAGAACGCCATTGATGAACCGGGCGGGTTTCTGTCCGCTATAGGCTTTAGCAATCTCAATGGCCTCATTAATTGAAACCACCGGGGGAACGTCCTCGCGGAAGAGCATTTCATAAACTGCCACGCGAAGAACCGTTCGTTCCAGTACGCCCAGACGGTCCACATCCCAGTTGTCGGTATAGCGCTTCAGTGTGCGATCAATTTTTATCTGTTTTTCAAGAACACCATGAATGACTTCATTGGCATAATTTCGGTCGCGTTCCAGCGGTTTCTTCTCCTCATCATTCCAGAAATCAGCCAGGGCCGCATCCAGCTCGCCCGGATTGAACTCCGTCTGGAAAAGAAACTGCACCACCCATTCGCGCGCCTGACGGCGTCCGGTAATTTTTGTCATGATCCCTCCTTTATCTGTTTCAACACCTGGGCGGTTTCGATGGCGGCCTCGGCGGCGTACCAACCGCGGCTCGTCTCGCTGCTAGCGCAGCGAGCGACCGCCTGCTCCCAGTTGCGGGTTCCAACAATCTCGTTAATCACCGGCAGGCCGTGCTCACGGGCAATGTTGAGCAGTGCGATACCGGTTGAATCACCGATCATCTTCGCATGGGGCGTTTCGCCCTCCACCACCACACCGAGCGCAATGATCGCATCGTAGTTTCCGCTCTTGGCCAATTCGTTGGCCACCACCGGAATTTCGTAGGCACCCGGCACAGGAAAGAGTCCAATAGAGGAACCGTTTACACCGTTTTTTTCCAAACACCGGAAAGCATCCTCCGCCAGTTGCTGTGTCAGATCCGCATTGAAGCGGCTCACGACAATGGCAACTCGCAGACCGGATGCATCCAGATTCTTCGCCTGTTCAAATCCTTTTCCCATCACAATTTCCTTTGACACCTAATTTTCAAATTCACCGACATTGCCTGCCATTTTCACAACCCTATAGAATAAACATTCCTCGCAGAGGCGCAGAGTTCGCAGAGAATCTCGCACTAGATTACAAGCCCTTTGCGTTCTCTGCGCCTCTGCGAGGAAGACTTTCTTTTTTCCCCGGCTCTGCCGGACTGATTTAGAGCATATGTTTCATTTTTTCGCGTTTGGTGTTGAGGTAACGCTCGTTGTGCGGCGTGGAGGGAAAGGATATCTCGATCCGCTCGGCAATCTCAATACCGTATTTATCCAGTCCCTCGATTTTCGCCGGATTGTTGGTGAGCAGGCGGATCTGGGTCATCTCCAGATCACGCAGGATTTGCGCGCCGATCCCGTAGTCGCGCAGGTCGGGCGCAAAGCCAAGCTCCACATTGGCCTCAACCGTGTCAAGACCCTGATCCTGCAGCTCATAGGCATGGATCTTCTTTGTCAACCCGATGCCGCGCCCCTCCTGACGCATATAGACGATTGCGCCATAGCCGTAGTTTGCAACCATCTCCATGGAATGTTTCAGCTGCGAGCCGCAGTCGCACCGCTGAGACCCAAACACATCGCCGGTCAGGCATTCACTATGCACCCGAACCAGTGGATAGGGTTTTTCGTGAGTCGGCTCCCCCGTGAAAAGTGCCAGATGATCCTTATCGTCCACTTCCGAGCTATAGATGCGCAGATTGAACGAGCCAGACTCCGTCGGCATGGCCACGGAGCGTTCGCACTTGACCAGAGTTTCGGTCAGATAGCGATGCTGGGTCACCTCTGCCACAGAAGTCATTTTAAGGTGATGCTTTTTGGAAAATTTAATTAGCTCCGGCAGGCGGGCCATGGTGCCATCATCGTTGGTGATTTCACAAATCACCCCGGCCGGACTCAGTCCGGCCATGCGGGCCAAGTCGACGGTTGCCTCGGTGTGGCCGGCACGAGCCAGCACCCCGCCCTCCATTGCAATCAGCGGAAAAACATGCCCGGGACAGACCAGATCTTCGGGCCGAGTCGACGGATCGACCAGTGCCTGTACCGTCGTTGCGCGCTCGACGGCACTGATTCCGGTGGTAGAATCCGCCGCATCCACCGACACAGTGAACGCCGTCTGAAACTTATCGCCTTCATGCAAAACATTCATTCGAGTCAGCCCGAGATGCGAGGCTCGCTCCTGTGTAATCGGCACACAGACAAGCCCTCGGGCATGGGTGATCATAAAATTGATTTGCGCCGGGGTGCAGAACTCGGCAGCACAAATCAGGTCGCCCTCGTTTTCACGATCCTCGTCATCTGTCACCAGAATCATCTCACCCATCCGAAGGGCATCGAGCACATCCTCAATCGGGTCAAACAGTTTTTTACTCATAGTCCATTTCCCTCAATCGTGCGCAAAAAAAACCTGAAAACAATGCGTCTTCAGGGCAACTGATTTTTTGCTGCACATCTTCTTTCATCCAGACTGTACTGTCGGTTGCAGAATCACACTGCATCTGCCTTTCGGCTCGCGGACTTTCTCCCCTTCGCTTTCGCTCGAGACAAACCGCCGGTCGGGAATTTCACCCTGCCCTGAAGATCAAAACAGACTACCGGAGCACCCGCCTTTCAGGCAAGTACATCTTCGGATTTTCCGCAGCACCTCAGTCTAAAATTCGAAAAACCCGTTCCCTGTGTCTGTTGACTTTTACCGCTTATTCGGCTCATTTAAAATTTTAGGATGAACGGATCTAAGACTGGATAATTCAGACAGGATTGCAGACAGGATGAACAGGATTCAAACTGACAGTATCTCATAATCCTGTAATTCCGTCAAAAAAACAGCCGTCGCACGGCGACCATAAAAATCTACGCAGAACCGCTTATTTTCGGTTTTCTTTATGCCGGATGAGGGATAGGATTTTTCAAAACAACCCGGGAGCCTGATTCATGTTGAAAAGAGATAACACGATACTCGTTTTTATTGATGTTCAAGGCCACCTTGCGAGGCTCGTCGATGGATCAGACCTCCTGTTTCAAAACCTGCGCCGACTGCTGGAAGGGATGAAAGCACTCGAGGTTCCAGTACTCTTCACAGAACAGATCCCGGACAAGCTCGGCCCGACCCGCGACGAATTCCAAGAATTCATTGCGGATGAACCCATTGTAAAAAGCAGCTTCGGCTGCTGCGATGAACCAACCTTTTTCGAGGCACTGGAAAAAACTGGACGGCGGCAGATCATCCTCTGCGGAATCGAAACGCACATCTGCGTCTACCAGACCGCTTTGGAGTTATTAGCCAACGCGGACGAAGTGTATGTGGTCACCGATGCCGTCTCTTCCCGCGACCCCGCAAACAAACAACTTGCGCTACAGCGAATGGAAGCGGAAGGCATGAAACTGACCGGAACGGAAATGCTTCTGTTTGAGCTGACAGGGAATGCCTCAGACCCTGCCTTCAAAA
>JAUXCB010000007.1 GCA_030619095.1 Verrucomicrobiota bacterium
ACCGATGAGTCGATCATGCTGCAGGTGGTTGGCGATCCCGCGAAGATCGACGCGCTCATGAGCATGCTTCAGAAATTCAGGATCATCGAAATTGTTCGCACCGGCAAAGTCCTTATCGCCCGGGGTATCGAAATAACCTAATGCTCTGGAACACCGTTTCAGCTTTACGGCGAACGATCCGTCCTTCTACAGGCTCAGCCCGCTCAACGGTAAACGTTTCACACGAGTGCGAGCTCTTTGACGGGGGGGGCGTTCTAAAATCCTCGTCCGCCATGCGCATCTCCGCGCATCCGCTGCTGTTTGGGCATCGGCGGCTTTTCCAGATAGAGGCCATACCATTCTTCACCCAGTCCTGCGTTCGAGAAGCTTTTATCTTTGCAGTTCGAAAGCAGTTGCCAGTTATGCGCGAGGGTCTCATTGCCGGTAACGTCCTTTGCTTTCAATAAAAGTTGGCGTGCTTTTTCAGACTCACCTTGCTTTAGAAAAATCCAGGACATCACTCCATAAAGCAGGGTGCCTTTATTTCCTCTAAACCATTTTATACGACGCTTGAAGGTTTTTTCGGCACCCTCAACATCCTTGTTCTTGTACTGCCGCGCAATTTTCATGGCGACCATCATCGGCTCGATCATCATCGGGCCTTTGAACAGTCCCGCAGAGGCCAGAAGAGCATCAACCTGTTCGAACTCCTTCAGTTGATAGAGAAACTGCAAGCGCATGGTTGCAAGTTGTCGGCCCATCGTCAGAGCCCATTTTTTGAACGGCTCAAGGCGCGAGGTAAACTGAAGTGCGTTTTTAAGCAGTTCCATTTGATCGCTCTCGATCTGGCGCTGGATGGCTTTGATGTTTCCACCGGGTTTGGTTTGGAACATCTGAACTTTCCGGTTAATTCGTTTCTGACCGCTCATGAGCTGCTCTTGCAACTCGTTCTGAACAGCCATAACTCTTTTCCGGACCAAAAATCCGATAAGTAAATAGGCAGCAATAAATCCGGCAATTCCGCTGAAGGTGGTCATTTCCGGTTTTGTGTTCGCAGCGATCGTGGCGATAATTAAGGCGATTGAAATAGCGGCTGAAAGTAGTAGTGAAAGCATGATTTGTCGTCCTTTGTTTAAGAGGGTTATTTCGTTGGGTTTCTTGCAGTTTACAGCATAGCGAGTGCGGTATTGAAGGTCGAGCTGGGACGCATCGCTTCAGAAATTAACTTCGCATCGGGGTGATAGTAGCCCCCGATATTCATGGGAACTCCCTGAACCTCAATGAGTTCCTTCGTAATTTTTTCCTCGTTGGCGGCGAGCGTTTCGGCCAGCGGGGCAAAGCGGGCTTTGAGGTCGGAGTTTGTGTTTTGCGCGGCGAGGGCTTCGGCCCAGTAGAGCGCGAGGTAGAAGTGACTGCCGCGGTTGTCGAGTTCGTTCACTTTGCGGGACGGCGACTTGTTTGTTTCCAGGAACTTCGTGACGGCCGCGTCGAGCGTGTCGGCGAGAATTTGCGCCTTGTCATTTTTGAAGACCGTTGCGAGATGTTCAAGCGATACACCCAGTGCCAGAAATTCGCCGAGGGAATCCCAACGCAGGTGGTTTTCTTTGACGAACTGCTGAACGTGCTTCGGCGCGGAGCCGCCCGCGCCGGTTTCGAAGAGGCCGCCGCCATTTATTAGCGGAACAACAGAGAGCATTTTGGCACTGGTGCCGAGCTCGAGGATCGGAAAGAGATCGGTCAGATAGTCGCGCAGGACGTTGCCGGTGACGGAGATGGTGTCGTGTCCGCCCTGGGTGCGCTCGAGAGTAAAGCGGGTGGCTTCGGCAGGCGGCATGAGGTAAATTTCCAGCTCTTCCGTGTCGTGATCCTGCAGGTAGCGCCCAATTTTTTCGATGAGCTGTGCGTCGTGGGCGCGGGTGTCGTCGAGCCAAAAGATGGCCGGTGTGCTGCTGGCACGGGCACGGGTGACCGCGAGTTTCACCCAGTCGCGGATCGGCGCGTCTTTGGTTTGGCAGGCACGCCAGATATCGCCGGCTTCAACCTCGTGCTCAATGAGCGTGTTGCCTTCGGCATCCGTAACGCGAACGGTTCCAGTGGCGGATATTTCGAAGGTTTTGTCGTGCGAGCCGTACTCCTCGGCTTTTTGCGCCATGAGGCCGACGTTGGGAACGCTGCCCATTGTGGTCGGGTCAAATGCACCGTTCTTTTTGCAGAAGTCGATGGTTTCCGCGTAGATGCTGGCGTAGCAACGGTCGGGAATAATGAAGTTGGTGTCCTGTTGTTTTCCACGGGAGTTCCACATTTTTCCAGAGGTGCGGATGGCGGCGGGCATGGAGGCATCCACGATGACATCACTGGGTACGTGCAGGTTGGTGATGCCGTTGTCGGAGTCGACCATGGCCACGTCGGGATGGTTGGCATAGACCGCTGCGATGTCCGATTCGATTTTTTCCTTTAGTTCAGCGGACAGAGATTCAATTTTTGCAAGCAGGTCGCCGAAGCCATGGTTTACATTAATGCCCAGTTCAGCGATGACATCGGCGTGTTTTTTAAAAACGTCTTTGAAGAACACCTTTACGCAGTGACCGAAGATGATCGGGTCGGAGACCTTCATCATGGTGGCCTTCATGTGCAGGGAGAAGAGTGTGCCGGCTTTTTTGGTTTCGGTAACCTGTTCAGCAAAGAAGGCGTCAAGTTTTTTGGCGCTCATAAAGGTGCCATCGAGCACTTCACCTTCCTGCAGAGTCAGGCCGTCTTTTAGAACCGTAGTATTGCCGTCGGTTGATATCAACTCGATTTTAGCCGTGGTTTCTTTGGGGATAGTCACGGATTTTTCGTTTCCGAAGAAATCGTCGGCGGGCATGCTGGAGACTTTAGATTTGGAGTCAGCGGACCATTCACCCATGCGGTGCGGATTGTTTTTGGCGTACTGTTTGACGGCGGCGGCGGCCCGGCGGTCAGAGTTCCCTTCACGCAGAACTGGGTTCACCGCGCTACCTTTCACTTTGTCATAGCGGGTCTGAAACTCTTTTGCCTCTGCGGAGGAGGCGTTTTCCGGATAATCGGGCAGGGCGTAGCCTTGGGACTGCAGTTCCGCGATGGCGGCTTTCATCTGCGGGATAGAAGCAGAAATGTTGGGGAGTTTAATGATGTTGGCTTCCGGCGTCATCGCAAGCTCACCCAGTTCGGTTAACGCATCGAAGACAGACTGCTCTTCAGTCAACACGTCCGGGAACTGGGCAAGAATGCGGCTCGTGAGCGAAAGGTCGCGCGTTTCCACGGTCACGCCCGCGGCGGCGGTGTAGGCTTCAATGATTGGAAGCAGGGATTGGGTGGCTAGCGCCGGGGCTTCGTCTGTGATCGTGTAAATGATTTTGGCTTTATTGCTCATAAATTTTTCTTTCTGAAAATGGCTGGGAAGCGGATAGGAAATAGCTTTTCGGGGGATGAATCAACTTCAAACTCGATAAACCGCGCCAGCGCAAAGATTCTCAATATTCTGAGTTTGTTACTGCCATCGCCGAGAACGTGTAATGAGGGCATTAGGCAACAGGCACATAGGCACAAAGCATTTGCCAATTCATTTGCTTTGTCCATTCGATGGCCTCTCAGCCAATAGCTCGCTCGAATAATTCAACCGATGGGGTTCCATGTGCAAGCCAGTCAAATGCAAAGACCATCTGCTGGGTTTTTGGAATGTCTTGCGCAGCGATGAAGCCCTCTCCGGGAAGCCCAGAATTCTCACTCACAACAAGGATAGTGAGAGGTGGCAATCCCTGAACAAGGCAGTATGACTGGATCGGTTCGAGTAGCTGACCAAGCCCCGGACGGGGAACGCCAATGAGTTTGGCGAGTATGCCATATGTCAGAACTTGCCTGTTGTGCGCTGCTAAAGCCAGTACTGCCCAGATTTGTGCGGCACGTTCGGTGGTCGTCATCTCTTATGCTCCGTGACTGAAGATTAAACTGATGCTTTACCTGAAGTATCTTCAGATAATAGGTTTTCTTTCGTTGGCTCTACAGTTTCTTGTTGTGGGTTTTTCTTTCTCAAGAGAGCAATGATGGTCAAAACAAAAGCCATAGGCCCCGAAGCGAAAAGTCCAAGAAGAGCTCCTGATATTGCACAGACACTAATGGAAACTCTGCTAAAGCGAATGTGGCCCTTAGTCTTGGCAATGAAATATGGGATGAGTCCTAAAAGGATGCCGAAAAAGCAGCCAGTGACGATGGTACTGATGAGTTCTAAAATAAAAGAATCAGGGTATCGTTGGCCTAACTCTTCAAATACGAAGTAGATTATGATACCGATAATCGGTAATCCGGCTTCTGTTTTTCTTCCTTTCTTCTTGCCAGTGAATGGTTGTTGATCAGGTATTTGAACATTTCTGGCCTGTAGGGTTTCCCGAACAGCATCAAAAAGGTCATCTGCGAATTGATCGCGTTTATTTTCTTTCCAGAAGGATAACAACTCCTCGGTCGGAGCATCATTTAACTCTGGCTTGATTGCTTCCACAGGCAATTTGGCGAGCGCCAGATTGACCCATCCGATCTCAGATTTTTCCATGCTGTTCTTCTTCTGTCGTAGAGCAATAATGAATGTGTATGTCTGATAAAGCGGACTTTATGGCGCTGGTCTCTCTTCGTCAAACTATGAAAAAAGCTATCTGGATTCCTTGTATCAAATGAAAGCTTTTATCAGCAAAGCGAACTCTGTTCGCGGTTTGGTTTCAATTGGTCTCACCGTAGCGCTGACCTATGCCACGATGAGCTGGTGGACCTCGCGGTGGATTTTTTGAGCCATGGAGTCCTCGGCAACATCGAGGTCGTAGTCCATCTGGAGCCCGAGCCAGAAGGAGGCGGAGTTTCCAAAGTAGGTGGCGAGACGCAGGGCGGTGTCGGCGGTGACGCTCCGTTTGCCGTGAATGATTTCATTGATCCGGCGCGGGGAGACCCCGAGGTCGCGCCCGAGTTGGTTCTGGCTGATGCCCATGGAGGCTAGAAATTCTTCAAACAGAATTTCGCCGGGATGTACTGGTGCTAGTTTTTTCATCGTTTCACCTCAATGGTAGTCCACAATTTCAACCTGATGCGCATTGCCGCCTTTCCAGACAAAACAGATTCGCCACTGTTGATTGATTCGAATGCTATGCTGTCCTTTTCTTTCTCCTGATAGAGCCTCCAGCCGGTTGGCCGGTGGAACCCTCAGATCCTGAATGGACGAGCTTCGGTTTAGCATCCTGAGTTTCCGAAATGCAACCTGCTGGATTTGGGTCGGAAGCTTTTTTGAAAACTGCCGCACGAATATCTTTTCGGTCTCCTTGCATTGGAAGTTTTCAATCATTGTCCGCAGGGTATAACGCATAACGTCATAAGGCAAGATGATTTTAACGGGAATAGATTAAACATGAGTAAAATAATCACATAAAGTGTTTTCATGAGGCGAGCGGATGGGCTAGAAGATTTCTTTCATTGTTGAAATTCAATTCTAACCCAAGGAGACCCCCATGAATGTTGACCAACACTTAAAGATTGCCACGTGGCATGTTGAACAGGCTCGTCTGCACGCCACCGTTGACGGTGGACACAGCTGCGGCTGCCCGCTGACTGATGAATATCAGAAGGTGATCAGTCAGGTTGAGTCTGGCAATATCGTTAGCGACGATTAATTCCAAGTAATGGAAATCGAAAGGCCGTCTCATCTGAGGCGGCCTTTTTGTTTGTAGAAAAGAAGATGCGGTGCGGAGGTCGTGCCTCTATATCGATGTACAGCGGCGGAATAGCGAGATGAGTTTTTTGGGTTCGATGCGGTAGGCGGATCCTTTGCCTTCGAAGAAGCCGTGGGCGGAAATCAAGTGGGCATCGAGCGGTGTAAAGACCAGCAGAGTTTCCCCGGAGGCGTCTTTGACGGTGATGATGGATTTGTGGCAGGCGTCGCCGCAGGCGAAGGGGCAGGGGATTTGTCCGAGGGTTTCATCGGAGCGAACGCTGATTTTTCCATCGTACATGGGGACACGGCCTTCCCATCCACCGTCACCAGTGACATGCAGATGTTCGAGGAAGTCGCCCAGTTGTTCAGCGGTATAGCCGGCGGCTTCGACTTCACCTATATCTGCGGCGATGATATCGGCGATCGGTCGGTCGTCGGTTCCCAGAAAGCCTTCGATGGACAGCGACCCGGGTTCGAGACGGTCGCGGATGAGTTGGTCGGCGGGATTATGCTTCATGACATTCGTTCCGGGTTCAGCGTTTTGGACGTTTCAGGTTTCACATTTCACGTTTCAGGTTTTTTCAATCAGAATTTGTCGTAGGCGATGGCTTCTTCGGGCATGCCGTTGGCGGTGAGGGCGGCGATCGAGGCATCGATCATGCCGGGGGAGCCACAGAGATAGGCTTCCATCTGGGCGAGGTCGGGGCAGTGGTGCTTCATCACATCGGTAACGAGGCCGGTTTCGCCGCACCAGTTGTCGTCGGGCATCGGCTCGCTGAGGCAGGGGACAAACTTAATGTTAGGCATCGCAGCTTCAAAGGCGGCCATCTGTTCGAGACAGATGAGGTCGCGTTTGGCGCGGGCTCCGAAAAAGTAGGTCACGTTGCGTGGGATCTTTTCGTTTTTGATGTGGGCGAGCATACTAAGGAATGGAGCCATGCCGGAGCCGCCCGCGATGAAGAGGATGTCTTTGTCGGTATCGGAGAGGACAAAGTCGCCGTAGGGTCCGTTGAGGGTAATGGCATCGCCTTCTTTCAAGTGCTCGAAGACATAGGTGGTGCAGAGGCCGTCTGGAACGAGGCGAATGCAAAGGTCGATGTGTGTTTTGTCGAGCGGGTCGGTGGCGATGGAGTAGGCGCGGTAAATGGGTTCGGGAGTCTTTTTGTATTTTGGCGTTTCAATTTGGATGTACTGACCGGGGATGATATCAATTTCATCGCCTGCAGGGAGGGCGATACGCAGTCGTTTGATGTCATGGTTGAGGTCGGTCAGCGATTCGACGGTTCCTTTGTATTCACGGATATTGAAAAGCTCTTCGGGGATTTCAAGTTCCATATCTTCGTGGACTTTGAGCTGGCAGCAGAGGCGGACGTTTTCTTTGATTTCCGTAGCATCGAGGTGCGGTTCTTCGGTCGGCAGCAGCGGCGGGCCGCCGGCGCTGACCTTGAGTTTACACAATCCGCAGCTGCCCTGACCTCCGCAGGCGGAGGGGATGAACAGGCCGATGGAGTTGAGCGAGCCGAGCAACGTGTCGCCACCTTCCACCTCCTCTTCGCGTGCGCCCCGGTTGATGATCAGCTTGCAAATGCCGTAGTCATTGAGGTAGCGGTCGGCAATCACGAGCAGAATAGCGAGGATTCCACAAATTGCACATAAACTTCCAACCGCTATAAAAAAGGTCATAGTGTCCTCACAAAGTTGTTCGTCCAGAAACTTGAAACTTGAAATTGGAAACTTGAGACAGGGAGTCAGGCTGGGTCGGCTGTTTGCTGAACTGTCTATTTTCTGATTTCAAGTTTATCATTTCAAATTTCTTACTTAATCATCCCGCTGAATGCCACGAAGGCCAGGGCGATGATGCCGGTGATAATGAGGGTGATCCCCGCGCCGCGCAGGCCCGGCGGAATCTTGTCTTCCTTGATCTGCTCGCGGATTCCTGCCATCAGCACGATGGCAATCAGCCAGCCGATTCCGCTTCCGAAACCGAAGATGAGCGATTCCGGGAGTCCGAAGCTCTGCTTGTTGAGCATGAATAGCGAGACCCCGAGAATGGCGCAGTTGACGGTGATGAGCGGCAGGAAAATTCCCAGCGAAAAGTAGAGCGAGGGGCTGAAGCGCTCAATGATCATTTCGACCAGCTGCACGAACGCGGCAATGACGACGATGAAGATGATGTATTCAAGGAAGACAATCCCGAGCGGCACCATAACGTAGGTGTGCAACAGCCAGTTGATTGCCGCCGTGAAGGTGGTGACAAAGACCACAGCAAAACCGAGGCCGATGCTGGTTTTCATTTGGCGGGAGATCGCCAGAAAGGAGCACATGCCGAGGAAGCGGGCCAGTAGAATGTTTTCGGTGAATGCCGCCGCCAGAAAGATGACAAGCAATTGCGCCAAAACATTCGGCTCGCTCTGCACAACAGGTTGAATCGCTGCCAGAATCATTTCGCCCCTCCATTTTTCTCTCTTTTCAGCAGGGTTGCATTTCCGAACCAGGCCACCAAGGCCAGCATAAAGAAGGCCCCGGGCGGCATGACCATGATGGTCCACTGATACCACCAGACATCCCGTGCGGGCAGCGGGATTCCCATTAGGGTGCCGAAGCCCAGCGCTTCGCGAACGAGGGCGATGATCACGAGAATCAGGCTGTAGCCCAGTCCTGCGCCAATCCCGTCGAGCAGCGACGGCCACGCCGGATTTTTTGAGGCGAACGCTTCGGCACGGCCCATGATGATGCAGTTGGTGATGATCAGTCCGACGTACGGCCCGATCGTTTTGTGAATGTCTGGGAACTGCGCGCGGATGAAGGTGTCGACGATGATGACGTAGGCGGCGATGATGAGCACCTGCACCATCATACGCACCTGTTTGGGGATGGTTTTTCGCAACAGAGAGATGGTCAGGCTGGATAGACCGGCGGTGAAGATGAGTCCGCCACACATGAGCAATGTGTTCTTAAGGAGGTTGGTGACAGCTAGCGTCGAACAGATTCCGAGCATCTGGCGGAAGACGGGGTTTTCATGCCATAGATTCTGAATCAGGGCTTTTCCACCCGCTGTGTCTTTAAACGCCATGATGCTCTCCTGTCCAAAATAAATTTTCTTCATTCGAAAAGTTCGAATAGTGAACGAGGAGTGTCGAATGACGACGTGGATAGCTCCCTTCCGATCGAAATTCCTTGTTCAGTGTTCTGCGGTTCATCGGTTCACTCCTCCTGCTTTCCGGTTTTTGACACAGCGGCCAAATTCGGCGACGGCCTCGTTGAGCATTCGCTCCATGGCCAGAGAGGTTTGTGTGGCACCGGTGATGGCATCAAATGTTCGTCCATACTGTGCGGTGCCCTTTTCGGGGGTTCTGCCCGAAACGCCCATGTAGAGATAACTCGCGCCCGGTGCGGGAGGGGTGATATTCAACCCGTCCATGAAGGGCTTCACAAAAAATGGCTCTTCGATTCGTGCGCCGAGTCCGGGGGTTTCCGCCTGCTCAATCACTTTGAGGCCGATGGTTTTTCTCAGGGTGGAATCGACGGCAATGTATCCTTTGATTTCGGCCCAAAACCCGATGCCAGCGAAGGGGAAGCCGTAGGCAACCAGTTGAGTTTGTTCCGCATCTGCATAGGCCTTGAGAAGCGGAATGGTGTTTCCGTTGTGCGGGTCGGTCAGCGTTTCGCTTTGGTCAATTTGCGTTCCAACAATCTGATCGATCTCTTCTTTCGAGAGCGTCTGGATATCGCCGAGGCCAAAGAGCTCCACCAGCGCCTTTTGTTCGATAAAGCGTTTATTCTGCTCGACTGTTTTCTTTGAACCCAGATACAGACCGGTGACCCCCGCGCCAAAAACCGCCGCGATGGCTAACATAAAAAGAACTGTTCTTACCCGTTTCATTTGGCTGCGGCCCCCTGTTTGGCTTTGGCTTTAGCCGTCTTTTTCTGCTTGCGCGCTTTGTAAATCATTTCCAGTGTCGGTGCCAGTGTGTTGCCCAGCAGGATGGCAAAGGCCACCGCGCCGGCAAAGACCGCCTTCCAACGCAGGAAGACAATCATGATTCCGATAAATACACCATAAACCCACTGTGCGGTTTTGTTTTTAGGCGCGGTGATCGGATCGGTGACCATAAAGAAGGCGGCGTAGAGCATGGCTCCCGAGCAGAGTGTCCAGAGAATCGGCGGGACGGTGTCGGCCCCGAGCAGAGTTCGGAAGATAATCGTCGCGCCGATGGCCCCCGCGAGTGTGCTGACTGTGAGGCGCCACTGTGCGGTTTTGGTCCAGAGCAGATAGCCGCCGCCAAGCAGAATGAGCAGGGCGGAGACTTCGCCAATCGATCCGGCGGCCAGAGCACGCTGCACGCCGTCGGCGCCGGTGAACAGCTCGCCGATGTGTCCGGTGACCAGATTCCAGAGAGGGGTTTCATGGCCGAAGTCGCGTTGCGACCACATGGGGGTCGCGGCAGAAACGGCATCGATTCCGTGGATCTGCAGGCGAGGGCCCCAGTGGGTCAGACCGCCGAGCCAGCCGTTCCATACGGGGGCGAAAGCGCTGGTCATGTCCACCGGAAAACAGACATAGAGAAACCCGCGCCCGACGATGGCCGGGTTGAACACATTGCGCGGGAAGCCGCCGAAGACCTCTTTGCCAAACAAGATGGCCACGAACATACCGACACCCGCTTGCCAAAAAGGAATTGTCGGCGGCATGGAGAGCCCCAGCAGAAGCGCGGTGACAAATACCGCTTCGCTGACGGTGTCGCCGCGCTTTTTGGCCATTATATATTCGGTGGCGACACCGACGAGGGCCACCCAGAGAAGCAGTGCTAGCGAGCGCCAGCCGAAAAAGTAGATGGCACCGGCGAGCGCGGGCATCAGCGCGATTTCCATCTTGCGCATCATCGGCTGTTTTTTCAGCCAGGGCTTCTTTTTGGGCGGTGGTGCGGTGGACATAGAAGGACTCTTTTCATTTTATGAGTGGCAGGCACATTCTTCGCATTGCGACCAAGTGGCGGTCAAACCCTTTCCAAAGAAAGAGCGGTCGTAGTCGAGGGAGCAGGTGCGGAAGCGTTCGGCAATTTCGGGATTCAGGGAGAAGGTCAGGCCGTTTTGTTCAAGAATTTCCTGATCGGCGCAGACGGTCTTCACAGGTTTCAGAACTGGGGTGCTTCCACGGCAGGTGCCGATGAAGCCCTCCACCGAAAAGCCGACCGCTTTTCGGGGCAGAAGTTTTTTTAACCGTTTTTCTGCTGATCCGGAAAGATTCATAGGAGGCACTTTATACCCGAGTGGTTTTGTCATGAAAAAGTGTATTTCACAAAAACTACTCTTCTTTTAGCAGACCGGCCACCTCTTTTCAAACTCTGGAACCCTTTAGGCCGAGAAGTGATCAGGGCAGCAAAACCCGCTTTTCCTCCCGTTGCTCGGATGAAGCGGGGCGTTGGTAACAGTTTTTCTGCTTTTACCGTTTACGGGGTGGCGGTGCCGAGGAAATCGTAGCTGAGCTTGGTTTGGAAGACGGGAATGCGGGCGAGGACGGACTGGAGGTTGTCGCGCTCGATGTCGGTGAGTTTTTCGATGTCGAACTCGTCGGCATGGGTGCTGAGTTCTGCATGGGCAGAGATTTGGTTGAAGAAGCGCAGCTGCCAGAGATAGTTGTAGATATAGATCATTTCGCGAAGGGTTTCTTCCTGTAGCGCATCCTTCTCTTGCAGGCGGCGGAGCCGCGCGAGGGTTCCGGGCTCTTCAATGTCATATTTGAGTGCATAAATGCGCGCAAAGGTTTCAATAGGCTTGATGCAGTCCTTAAGGTTGATCGTTTTTTCGCGGCCACGCCGTTCGGTGCGAATGCGCCCCAACAGGCCAAGGGGAGCTTTGTATCCGAGGCAATTTTTAGCGTAGTGGATGAAAAATTCAGGGTTCTGGCGGGTGAGCGATTGGATGTGCTCGCGCAGCTCGCGAACGAAGTCCCCGTCGCCGTGGACACAGCGGATATCGAAGAAGACGTTGACCTCCAGAATCGACTCAGGCGTGGCTTCGATCATCCATTTAGAGAACTTATTTTTCCATTCGGAGATGGAGAGGCACCATTTTGGATTAACGGCCATGATGCCGCCGGGGCAGTAGGGGTAGCCCGCCTGCTTTAGTTTTGCACAGACCTCGTCGGCAAGCGCAAGCAACATGCGGCGTTGCTCGACCAACCGCTCCTTGGGCACATCGGAAAAAACCAGGGCGTTGTCCTGATCGGAAAACAGGGTCATTTCATGGCGGGCGTTGCTCCCGAGCGAAAGAAATGCAAACGACACGGGCGAAACATCCGATGCTTTCAGGGCTTGGGAAATGAAGCGCTGGATGGCGGAATCGTACGCAACACCGATGGTGTCACGCAGGATGCCTGGACGAATGCCTTGGTCGCTCATTGAACGCACGAGACCCGGGAGCTGCTTGAGGGCGAGGATCACCTGCCCCGGCGTCGCGCTCTGGGCAATCTGCTGTTGCAGGTCGGTCACAGGCGGTTCTGAACTCGCGGTGGGATGGTAGAAGGCTTTAAGCGTATGCTGGCGACTGCGGCTGATTTCCGCGAATGAAATCACATGCCCGTTTTTCTCGGAAAAGAAGATGCGGGAGGTAGAAACAAGTACATCGAGTGATCCCCCCTGCTTAGTGAGAATTCGCGCCTCGAACTCGGCGGAGGATGCCGTATGCGCATAGATTTTTTCCAGATGGTCTCTGGCGAACACATTGATTTCGCAGGCGGCCTCGAGTATCTCCCAAATTTTCATGGTTGCCAGTTCGGCATCGCTGTAGCCGGTCATCCGGCGCAACGTATGGTTGGAATAAACTGTTTCGCCGCCCACTTCGAGCACATAGCCCTCATGCGAGCCTTCCACCAATGCGCGGTAGCGATCCTTCGCCTCGCGCAACCCAGTTTCGGCACGCTTTCGGTCGATTTCGATGCGACGGCTTTGAAACACAATATTGGCCAATAGCCCCAGCAACACGGCGGCAATAATTCCATCGGCGATCAACAAGTTGCGCGACAGGCGGTCGATCTCCTCTTCGACGTCGTGGATGTAGATCCCCGTGCCGATCACCCAACCCCACTCAGGAATGCTCTGCACATAGGAAAGCTTGGGCTCGGCGCGCGACGGATCGTCCATCCACTGCCATAGGTATTCGAGATAGCCTTCGCCGCCCGCTTCAACCAGCCCAACAAACTCCACGAACAGCTTCTTGCCACTCTTGTCTTCGCGGTCGGTGTAGTCGGTCAGGTCGCGACCGACGAGTTCCGGGCGGTAGGGATGCATGATCATGCGTGGATGCATGTCGGTGATCCAGAAATAGTCCTTGCGGTCGGTGCCGTAGCGCAGTTCGGCGATCTCGGCCGCCGCCCGCCGCTGCGCCTCTTTGCGCGGCACCCGCCCGGCCTGCTCCTGATGGATATAGAACTCGATCGCGCTGGCGGCCGTGGAGGAGAGTTCTTTGATCATCTGCTTCTTCTGCTTCATCATGCTACTGCGAAAAACCGGAACAATGATTGTGAAGGCGGATGCGGCAAAGAGGATGGCAGCAATAACGGTAGGCCAAACGATGCGCCAATAGAACGAGGCGGAAAGCCGGGAGGGGTTCGCCTTGTCGCGCGGATAGGTCTTCCCTTTGAAATATTCTGACAACTCCGCCTCGCTCAGGATCTTTTCCTGCGCCTCGGTTTCATCGTTTTCGTGGTATTTTTCGGTAAACATTCCGCTTTCAAAATCTTCTTGAAGCGGGATAAAGCCGTCGTAGTCATCGCGAATGTGGCACTCGACGATGGCTTTGATCTGCTCGCGGGTATATTTTTCGCCAAACTCCTTGTAGGCATCCTCCAACGCTTCCGCGCAGTGGCGGTATTTCCGGTGGTTGTACGGGTTAAACCCGCACCGGCGACCCGTTTTCAGGAAATGGCCAAAACTCTCCGTATCGAAAAAGCCATCGATCCACTTATGGATGTCCTCAGCGCGGAACCCCAAAAGCCTTTCGGTCTGGTCGGCATGGGTCGAAATCTTCATGGGCGAAACCTTACTCCTTCATCCTGATTTTTCAAACTCCTCTTATCGCACTGCATCTCAGTTATAGGGCACCCTCCATTTCATACTTCATGAAGTATGAGGTGAGCTTCAACCTTTAAACCGAAGACCGGGCTCTCCTTTTTCCCTTTTTTTCAGGGCGCGAAGCGTCCTGGGCAAAAGACAATAACAAGATCGGATTCAGAGGGAGTAAAGACCCTTGTCTAAATTCTCGTGGAGCTTTTTCCTGTATAAACCGTTTTTTCGTCATGATTTACTGCGAAAATTATGCGTCGTTTTGCTCGTGCGTGGTGAGTAGTTTCCAATATGTAGAAGCAAAAAAAAGAGCCGCTCGCGCGACTCTTTTTTATGTGGTGCGGTGGCCCCGTTTATTTCTTGCGCAGTTTCTGAAAGAATCCCTTTTTCTTCGGTTCGGGTTGGGCTACGGGTTTTACGACAGCGGGGTCTTCGACAAAGATCATTTTTTCCAATTTGATGACCGGGGTTGTTTCTTTGCCGGAGAGGGTGACCGTTTGGGTTTGATAGCCCTCTAAGGCCAGCTCTGCGGTGGTGGGTTTTTCGATCAGCTGTTCAACCGGAGTGGTTCCGATGGCTTTGCCGCCGAGGGTTACTGCGGCACCGGAGGGGTTGCTGCTGATGGTGACATAGGGCATGGCTTGCAGTTCGATGGATGCCGTCTGTGTTTTGGGTTGCACGGTGATCGTTTTGGAGTAGTGGCGATCTGCGCGGGCTTCAAAGCCGGTGGCCTGTTTGATGGTCAGGGTAAGCGGAGCGGTTCCGAGGGGCTTGCTGTCGCCGACCAGATAGACGGTTGCGTCGGCAGGGTCGGTTTGGATGGTGATGATCGGGAGCGGTTCGAGCGTTACATCCATTTCGGGGTCGGAGGTGGGTGTGAGGTTGAGAGTTTTGCTGTAGTAGTCCTTCTTGCGCAGTTCGAAGGTGCGGGGAACAGAGATTTCCTCCCGCAGGGTGGAGGTGGCCAAGAGCTTGTCGTTTTCATAGATTCCAACGCCTGCGGGCGCGGTGGTCAGTGTGACGATTGGACGGCGCTTGAGCTGGGTTACGATCGGGGTTTTTGTTTCGAGTCCGATGGTGATCTCTTTATCGAAGTAGTCTACCCGTTTGAGAATGCAAGTGCGGGGCGCCGAATTCACCTCGACGTTGATCGGGGTTTTTCCAAAGGGGTTGGTCGCATCGGCCTCATAGATTTCTGCATCGATTTTTGTGTAGACCAGAACAGGGGTCGGTCGCAACGCGACTTGGATCTTTTCCATCGTCTGAGAGGTGAGGGTGATTTTTTCGGTATAGAATTTTTCTTTTTTGATCTCCAGGTTCTTTTTGAAGAGGAATATGTGGGTTTTGAAAGGGGTGGTGCCGAGCAGTTCAGCACCGCCTTCCTTATAGACCTCTGCGCCGTCGGGGGTGGTGGAGATGGTTACGGGCGCGGTGAAGGGGAGCCAGCCGCAGGCAGAAAGAATGAGGGCGGGGATGAGGAAAAGACCGAGGATGCGGGAGAGAGATTTATTGATCATGGCAAATAGACTCCTTTGTTAAACATACTAGACATAGCAGGTTTATACCGCAGAGGACTTGAGAAAGTCAAATACGACCTATAAAATTTCATTTTACAATTTTTAAAA
>JAUXCB010000157.1 GCA_030619095.1 Verrucomicrobiota bacterium
ACTTTGTCTTCCTAAGACCGCTTGGCCTCCGACTTCCGGACGGTCTTGGATTTCCATGAAGAACATGGGCGATTGGTTGCTGAAAAAAAAGTAAGCCAAAGTCCTGTTCGGCGGGTGATGGGTTGCCTGAAGACTAAAAAAAGCACAGATGAGCTGATGCATGAGCTGCGGGGTGAAATGTGATTACCGCCGTTGATACCAACGTGCTTATCGATGTCTTTACCGCGGATGAAACCTTTGCGGAAAAATCGGCGGCGGCATTGGAGCACTGTATGCAGCAAGGCCGGATTGTCGTTTGCGAAGTCGTTTGGGCGGAGACCTGTGCGTTGTTTCCGAATGACAAGGATTTCGAGCAGGCGATGAATAAGTTGGGAATCGAACTCTCGCCAATGGGTGAGTCCTGCGCTCAGCGGGCTGGAGGGGTTTGGCGCCAGTATCGCAAAAGCGGAGGCAAACGAACCCGAATGTTCGCGGATTTTATGATCGGAGCGCATGCTCTTAGTCAATGTGATCGGTTGCTATCCCGTGATCGCGGCTTTTTTAAGAAGTATTTCACAAAACTGAAGGTGCTTGATCCTTCAAAATAGTTGCGGTTGGACGCGTTAGACTTATGACTGGAACCTACCATATTTGGACCATTGGCTGTCAGATGAACGAAGCGGATAGCCGTCATCTTGCTTCGCAGCTTGAGGCACTGGGTTTTTCAGAGACCAACCGGGCGGAGGATGCCGACCTCGCTGTTCTCAACACCTGCGTGGTGCGTCAGCAACCAGAAGATAAAGCAGTTCGCAAGCTGACCTCACTCGGCGGAATCAAAGGAAGCCGTCGCCCCGGCATGATTATCGCTCTGATGGGCTGTATGGTCGGAAAGCGCGAGGCCGAAGACCTCGCAGAGCAATTTCCATTTATCGATGTTTTCACCGCCCCCTCACAAACAGATGCGCTGATTGAATATCTGCTTCAGCACGATGCATACAGCCATCTGAATAAAGTGCAGGTCGAATTGGCCGACTACCGGTTACCTGCTGTCAACCGCGACAAAGCGATCACGGCCTTCGTTCCGGTCACACTCGGCTGCTCACATGTCTGTTCCTACTGTATCATCCCGTACCGTCGCGGCCCCGACCGCAGCCGAAAGCCCGAAGAGGTGCTCGACGAGGTTCGCTCGCTTGCCGCGCAGGGCATCAAAGAGGTCAATCTGCTCGGGCAGATCGTCGACCGCTACGGTTTTGATCTCGAAGAGGGTATCAATCTCGCATGGCTCCTCAAAGAGGTCGCCAAGGTCGACGGGATTCTCCGTGTCCGCTTTCTCACCAGCCATCCGGCATACATGGATGAAGAACTCATCCGAACGGTTGCCGAAACGGAAAAAGTCTGTCCGTACTTCGAGATTCCGTTTCAAGCGGGGAGCGACCGAATTCTTGAGTCGATGCGTCGCGGTTATACGCAGGCCGACTATCGCGACATCGTTTCCAATATTCGGAGGTGGATTCCCGATGCCTCGATTAACACCGATGTCATCGTCGGTTACCCAGGTGAAAGCGAGGAGGATTTCCTCGAAACCATGAACTTGACCGAAGAACTTCGGCTCGACATGCACCATATCGCCAAATATTCGCCGCGTCCGCGCACGCTCTCCGCGAAAATGAAAGACGATGTCTCCACCGAGGAAAAGGAACGCCGCCGCACCGTACTCGACGAACGGGTAACCAAAATTAACGCTGAAAAATCACAGAAGATTCTGGGAGAGACTGTTGAGGTGCTGGTTGAGGAATTTCAGGAAAAGAAAAACCGATGGCGCGGACGTACGCCGCACAACAAACTGGTTTTCTTTGAAGACGACGCGAACCGTCTCGGTCAGTTGGTGAGTGTCAAAATTGAGTGGGCAGGCCCGTTCTCTCTGATCGGAGTTCCGCTAGCCTGACCCGAATTAGCCGCGAGGAGGCGGGGGTGGAAAACTTCGTTACTCGCTTGGAACGGGGCGGTGCTTTCTTCATAATCCGCGCTAAATTTTTTGAGGAGAATTCCATGTACAACGCATCTGATCTAAAAAAAGGGCTGAAAATTGAAATTGACGGCGACCCCTGCGTCATTACCGACTTCCAGTTTTCAAAACCCGGCAAAGGGCAGGCGCTCTACCGATGCAAAATCAAAAACCTCAGCACCGGCACCCGTTTCGACAAAACCTATCGTTCCGTCGAAAAGGTCAAAAAAGCTGCGTTGGAGTCCCGCGACTTCACCTTTTCTTATCAGGCGGGTGATGATTTCGTTTTTTCCGACAACGATACCTACGAAGAAATTCATCTCACCACGGAACAACTCGGGGATAGCCGGTACTTTATTGTGGAGGACATGCAGGTCGAAATCCTCTTTCATAACAACAAGGCGCTCGATGTTACGCTTCCCAATTTTGTTGAAAAAGAAATTACCGAAACCGAACCCGGCGCGCGCGGCGATACCGCTAACAATGTGATGAAGCCCGCGTTCATCGACAATGGGTATGAAATTAGCGTTCCAATTTTCATCAATATTGGCGACACCGTTCGCATCGACACCCGCACCGGCGACTATGCGGATCGTGTTTCCAAAGGCTAAAAAAACACCCGATCCATCTGAAGCAGAACCAAATAAAAAGTCTCCCTCGCAGAGACGCAGAGAACGCAGAGGGTTTTAAATTGGGACAATGTTCTCCGCGAACTCTGCGCCTCTGCGAGGAATATTCTGATCCTGTTATGATTGATGAACTGGAAATTAGAGACGCTCTGATGCAAAGCATCCGAGCGTTTTTTCATGCCGAAGGGTTTGTGGAGGTTGAAACAGCTCTTCTTTTGGAGACGCCCTGTATGGAGCTGCACATTGATGCGATTCCTTCCGGCGACGGCTTCCTCCGCACCTCACCGGAGCTATGCCACAAAAAACTGCTCGCCCGTGGCGCGGAGAAAATTTTTGAAATCGGAAAATGTTTTCGGCAGGGTGAGTGGGGCCCGCTGCACAATTCCGAGTACACCCTGCTCGAATGGTACCGCGCTCATAGTGACTACAACGACGCGCTCGCCGACACGCAGGCTCTAATCGCCTCTCTCTTTGCCGAGTCTCCGAGGTCGCGGGCCTCAGCTGCAGATTGTAGGGCGGGGGCCGTGACCCCGCCATTGCCCTCGCAACGCGAAGTGCTGAAATGCAACGAAGTTGCTTCCAAGGATTGGAAAGTTTGGACGGTGGCCGAGGCTTTTGAGGAGTTTGCGGGATGGAACCCCGTCGAAAATTTTGATGCCGACCGCTTTGATCTGGATCTGGTTGAAAAGGTCGAGCCTGCGCTGCCGAAGGACTGTCCGGTGGTTTTAAAGGACTATCCGGCGGAGCTGTGCGCGCTCGCACGGCTCAAACCCGGTAATCCGAAGATCGCAGAGCGCTGGGAGCTCTATCTCGGCGGCGTGGAAATCGCCAATGCCTACAGCGAACTGACCGATCCGGTCGAGCAACGCGCGCGGTTCGAAACGTGGGGTGAACAGCGAAAGACGCTCGGTAAACCGGTCTATTCCATTGACGAAGAGTTCATCCAATGCCTGGAAACCATGCCGCCTGCCTCCGGTGTCGCTTTGGGCGTTGATCGCCTGCTCATGATCCTGACCGGTGCCAAAACCCTCGATGCCGTCCTCCCGTTCCGCAATTAATTTCTTTTTTTAAAGCCATCCTTTTCCCACACCTTTAAAGGTATGGGAAAAAGAGGGGAGTCTCTTTTTGTATGGGATGATGCGCATGGGAATTGAAAAGTTCTCAGACACGGACAAGGTTTATGAGCAATCGGCTTAGGCATTCTTTTGGTGCTCCAAGCGAGTACTTTTTCTCAGATCGATTGATAAACCCGCGCGCTTGCAGCTTGACGATATGTCTTGCCATCGCGGACGTGGTCATTCCCGTGATTTCAATGAGCTCTCCTTGAGTCATAGGGGTGTTTCCAATTTCTTTTATAATTTCAATACGCCGTGGATGTGTAAGTCCCGTAGCTTCCCTTATAATCGCATGGGAAGGAGTGTTCCGGCCGTGATAGTTCTGCAAAACACGAAGAATCTCTTCTGCATATTTAACTTCACTGTTAGCGATTGCTTTATAAAAAACCTGTTGCTTTTTCCGGTAGGGAGTAATCAAGCCTTGTATACGCAGTGTTCTCAATTGATTACTCGCATTTTGTTCGGTTATTCCTGTGATTGTAGCTAGCTCTTTGACCGAGAGTTTTTGTTCTTGAAAAATCAACCCAATGAGACGGAGTCGCGTTTCGTTGGCGATGGCTCTGCAGGAGAGCCAGAGTTGCGGGGGGAGTTGAACGGTCATTCCTTTTGTTTTTCCCATACATTTAAAGGTCTGGGAAAAAGAGGGAGACTTCAAGCTTTGATTGTTGCATTCGCTGTGGAGTGTGAGACACTGCGCTTCCCTTTCGGGGGTGACTGGTTTCGACGGTTAGGTTGAAGCGGCAGTCGCGTGTCGAGGTTGGTCTCCAGGCCTCGTTAAAAGGAGTCCAAACACATAAATGCTGACGAAAGTTACGCACTCGCTGCCTAAATAAAGGCGCGACGTCTTTACTCTGACGCCTGTTAGGGGCTAAAGGCGACGACA
>JAUXCB010000077.1 GCA_030619095.1 Verrucomicrobiota bacterium
AACGTTTCCTGAAAGAGCGGGGTGTACGGGATGTTCTGCAGGTTACACACCAAGAGAATATCGGGGTTTCGGTTTCCTATCCCCAGCCGGAGAAGATCGGTGCGGATCGCTTGGCCAACGCTTGCGAAGCCACCGCAACCTGCGGCGCACCGGTGGTCGTCTGTGATTTCGGCACCGCGCTTACCTTTGATATTGTTACGAAGACGGAGGGGTATGTTGGGGGAATTATCTGTCCCGGTCTACCGCTGATGTTCGACTATCTTGCTGAAAAAACAGCACTGCTTCCGCACATCAAGCCGGTGAAAACATCGCGCGTGATCGGGAAGAGCACGGCAGAGGCGATGTGCATTGGTGCACGGATCGGGTACCGAGGCATGGTTCGCGAAATTCTTATCGACCTCAAAAAAGAGCTGGGGAGAGGGATGAAAGTCTGCGCGACGGGCGGCTTCGCCAAGTGGGTGCTGGACGATTTTAACGGTTCCATTTTCATTGACCCCAACCTGACCCTTAAAGGCCTCGGTCGCATTGGTGAACTGAACCGACCGTAACCAATCATTTTGAAATCGAAATCTGCGCATCTCCGGTTATACTCTTCCTCTATGAAACGGATAGGGATACTCCGTTGCGGTTTACTGAGGAACCTCCTGTTTTCTATGAACGATTCTGGCTGGCGGAGAGAGAATATATTATGAATTCCTTTAAATTTGTGAGCACGCGCGGTGACACCCAAGGGGTCGACGCCCCGCAGGCCATCGTTCAGGGCCTTGCACCGGATAGTGGTTTGTTTGTGCCGGAATGGTTTCCCTCCCTTGATTTCGACCTCGCCAAAATCCATCAATTGAGCTACTGCAATCTCGCCAAACAAATTCTTAAACAGTGGCTACCCGGCTACACCGCAGAGGCCATCGACGCGGTGGTTTCCAATGGATATGGTTCAGGAACCTTCGACACCCCGGAACTGGCTCCCGTAAAGAGTTTTGGAACACGCCACTTTATCGAGTTGTTCCACGGCCCGACGCTGGCCTTCAAGGATCTAGCCCTTTCCTTGCTCCCCCACCTATTGGTGGAGGGGCGGCATCTGAAGGGAATCTCCAAAAACACGGTCATCCTAACGGCGACATCCGGCGACACCGGATCGGCGGCATTGACGGGGTTTTCCGATGTTTCAGAAACCAAGATCATCGTCTTCTATCCGGATCGGGGGATCAGTCCGGTCCAGAAAAAACAGATGACCTGCCAGAATGGCGACAATATTTTTGTCTGCGCGGTGGACGGGACGTTTGACGATGCCCAAAACGCGGTGAAAGCCATTATTTCATCCCCTGCGATGAAGGCACATCTAGCGGAATTTAACGGCACCTTTTCCACGGCGAACTCCATGAATATCGGACGGCTTGTTCCGCAGATGGTCTACTATTTCTATGCCTACGGGCAATTGGTCCATCGCGGAGCGGTTGCGCCCGGCGCTCCGGTCAACATTGTGGTTCCGTCCGGAAACTTTGGAAATTGTCTCGCCGCGTGGTATGCCCGGGAAGCCGGCCTTCCGGTGAACCGATTCATTGTTGCATCCAATGCAAACTGTGGGTTATCGGATTTCTTTTCGACCGGCACCTACAACGTCAACCGCGATTTCCAGCAAACTTGTTCGCCCTCCATGGATATTCTGGTTTCTAGCAATTTGGAACGCCTCATCTATCACCTGAGTGGCAACGATGCCTCGCAGGTTTCGCGCTTAATGGAAGAGCTGAAAAACAACGGGCAATACAACGTTCCTCCCGAACTCAAAACCGCTCTGCAAAACAATTTTTCCGGCGGATTCGCCGACGATACCGAATGCTGCCGGGAAATCGGTGACTACTATAAAGAAACCGGGTATGTTCTCGACCCGCACACCGCCGTTGCCTCGCGGGTGTTGAGCCGCTACCAAGAAAAGAGTGGTGACACGACTCCGGCATTAATCGCGGCAACGGCCAGCCCCTTCAAATTTACATCAACGGTTTTCCACGCCCTCTTCGACGATTGTTCCGAGACGTCGGATTTTGAATTGATCCATGAATTAAGTCGGCGGTGCGAGTTGGAGATTCCTCCTCAAATCGAGAACATTGAAGCGTGGCACCCTTTGCACTCAGATCACTGTCACCCGTCCGATGTCGCCGAATATGTGCGCAACGCCATCACCTCAGGAGAATAATAACCATGGTAACCATCAAAGTCCCCGCCACCTCGGCCAACATGGGCCCCGGATTCGACAATCTGGGCATTGCCTTAACCCTTTATAACACCTTCAGGGTCGAGGAGATCGATGACGGTCTCCTCATCGAAGGCGGTCCGCCAGAATTTCAAAACTCCAATAACTTGGTCTATCGATCCATCCTGCGCTGTTTTAAAAAAATCGGTTACAAACCCAAGGGCATCCACCTGAAAATCAACGTCGACATTCCGGTATGTAGCGGATTGGGCAGTAGCTCCAGCTGTGTGATTGGCGGGATCATGGCGGCCAACGAGCTGGCCGGACAACCGTTGCGGAAAAAAGAACTCGTGAACCTCGCCACAGAAATCGAGGGTCATCCCGACAACGTCGCCCCGGCCCTTCTGGGCAATATGGTCATTGCTGTCCAGGAAAATGGAGAGGTCTATTTCAACCGCCTGCAAGTTGCCACGGGTCTACGCTTTATCGCTCTCACTCCCGACTTTCCCCTTCCGACAGAACAGTCCCGCGCGGTTCTTCCTAAAACCATTCCATACGAAGATGCCGTTTTTAATATTGGCCGCACCGGACTCTTGATCTCCTCCCTCGTCAATGGAGGGTTCCAAAATCTAAAAGTCGCCTGCCACGACCGCTTGCACCAGCCCTACCGCAAGCACCTCGTACATGAGTGGGATGCGGTTCTTGAGATTGCGCAGTCCATTTCTGCCGCTGCGGTCTATCTCAGCGGGGCAGGCCCCACCATCATGCTGATTCTCGAAGACAGCGACCACGATACCGTGCCCGAATTGAAAGAAAAGCTCTCTTCGCTAAAGCACCATTGGGCACTCCGCCAGCTACGCATTGAATGGCATGGGGCTCGTGTGCTACAGAATGACCCTCGCGCTGTTTTCCAATCTGACAAAGCCTCGCAGAGCCTCAAATAAATGGTTAAACGAGTGCGTTGGAACCGATTACCACCCGAGTTGTTTTCCGTCTTTGACCGTGAAGATTCGTTCCAGTTTTTTCGATCCGTTTTCTGCCATCCAGTACAGTCTGTTTTCGGGCAGGTTGTCGAAAGCGACCGGTTCGGTTGTCGCTGTGCGGGAGCCCAGTGATTCCCATTGACCGCTCCAGTAAAACATTTCGTATTGTTTGTCCGGCTCGACAACGATCTGAGGGATCTCGATCTCTGTATCGTCATCATCGGTCGCCGGTTTTAATGTCGTTATCTCGACCTGAATCGTCACGTCGGGGTCCGGCGTTCCGCTTAGCCATTCGACCTTGCCCTCCTGCGTCAAAATGAAGGGTGGGGCGGCCGGATGGATTTTTTTGTCCTGATAGTAAGCGGGCAGGTAGACAATGCCTCGGCCTAGATTCGGGAAGAGCGCTTTGCCGGAATCGATATCGCCTGAACAGATGGGGGCCCAGTTGCCGCCGTTAAACACGCATAGGTATGCAAAAGAGACCTCGCCTGGGGTTTCCTCGATAAGCTCAACGGACACGTCGCTTGTTTCGAAGTACTGGTCTGTTACGTCGATAAAGTTCACTCCTGCTAACCAGTCAGGAATGGTCTCCTCCTTTTTCTTCCTGAGAGTGATCGCCTCTTTTTGAATGGAGTATGTTTTTCTGTAAACCTTTGCGGCAATGTTTTCAATTTCAGCGTTGCCTCTGCCCTGACTGTCAAGGTGTGCATTCCAGGCGTGATTGTTGTCTCGGTTTGCCCAGGCAGGCGTGTAGTCGGATGCCACGGCGATCCCGTTGGCACGCATTGCATAACTGATCATGTTCGATATGTCTTCGCAGCGGCCTTTTCCGGCTTGCAGCATCTCGTCAAATCCCTGATCAGTTGGGTGCAGATAGTAGAGCGTATCAAACCGTACCCGGTCATGTGAGTCTTGGGAAAGAAGCTTCGATGCCTCTTTCGCATTGGAAGGATCGTTCATTTTTTCGGGCAGACCCTGAAATCTTTCCATCAGTGCTTTTCGCCAGTTGTTAATCGGTTCATTGCCGCATCGGTAGGGTAGTATGTGTTCGCAGAAGGCTTCAAATGACAGCGATTTTGCCCATCGGTTCTGTTTCCATGTCTCAAAGGCAAGGTCAATATTCTCGATAAGATATTCAGCCTTTATCACGGAAATATCCTCGATGAATTTTTTGTTTCGGTACTGCAATGCACCATGCGTTTGTTCTAGTTTGACAAATATTTCGATGGCTTGATCGTAGTTTTCGTAGTCGGTTGCCTCGAAAGGAACTTCCTCGCCTTTATCATTATAGAACACCGTTTCGGAGTATCCGTGGCCTCGCATGTTAGAAATAAGAAACTCAGCCGCCGCAAGTTTCTGTTCGTCACCGGAATCTTTGTAGTGCCTTAAAACCTTCTTCAGTTCGCTTTTGTTCGTTCCGGCAGATGCGATTGCTTTTTTTGTATAATCATGCCGGCTTACGCATCCACTCGACGTGGTTAAAACGACGAGGAGAAGCAAGAATCTCTGAAAGCTGAAAACATTCTTATACATAGCGAAACCCTTTCTAAGGATACCTGCAAAATATTTAATAGTAAAATGGATGCCGTTCGGGACGGATACATTTCCCCATTAGATGCCACTATTTTTTGAGCAAAAGCCAGATAAAGAAGGGGCCGCCGAGCAGAGCGGTAATCAGTCCCGCCGGCATTTCAACCGGTGCGATCAATGTGCGCGCCAGTCCGTCGCAGATTACCAGGAAGGCACCGCCGAAGAGGGCGGAGGCCGGCAATAGCCGCCGGTGATCGGCGCCGACCAGATGCCGGCAGATGTGCGGCACCATCAGCCCGACAAACGCCACCGGCCCGCAAAAGGCGACCGCCGCGCCGGTCATCAGCGAGGCCGAAAGGAAAAGTAGTTTCTTTGTGCGGTTCACAGAGACGCCGCGTGCTGCCGCCAGCTCCTCTCCGGTCAAAAGCAGGTTCATCTCCCGCGTCAGCGGCGCGGCGATCGCCGCGCCGATCAACACGAAGACCGCCAGATTGACCGGAGTGGAAAAACCGACCACGGAGAAACCGCCCATCAGCCAGCGGATCATGCGGAAGGTTTCGCCCGGATCACTGAAATATTGCATCAGTAGAATCAGGCTGGAGAAGAACAGGTTCACCGCAATGCCGGCCAGCAGCAGGGTCGCGCTGGAAAAAGAGCTTTTAAGGCGGGTCAGTCCGTAGACCAGCGCAATGGCGCCGAGCGCGCCGAGGAATCCCGCGATGGAGCTGCCGGCAATTCCAAACAGAAGCATTGGTGCCCCGAAGCGCATCCAGAGGCTGGCTCCGAGTGCCGCGCCGCCGGAGACGCCGAGCGTGAAGGGGGTCGCCAGCGGGTTGCGGAAGAGCGCCTGAAAAATCATGCCGCTCGCCGCCAGCGCGGTGCCCGCGAGAAAGGCCGTCAGAACGCGCGGTATCCGAAGCTTCATCAGAATCTCGCCGCCCATGGGGTCGCGGAATATATCCGTTGTTCCAATCATTGGAAAAACGACCAGTACCGCGAGGCTCAGAAGCGTTAGAATTAAAAGTTTCAATTTCATGATGATCAGAATAATTAAGGACAGAATGATTTTTTATTTTTCATAGAGAAAAACTGAACTTCGCTATTATTCAGATTGATCCAGTAAAGTGCATGGAGGCTTGTATTGTTAAGAAACCGTTGAAGATGATTCTTGTAAGTGCTTATACTTCTTTTAACGGAGGAGATGCAAAAGGTCTCGGTGGGAGAGAGAAGGGGTGCTTTTTGTGTGCCTAGAAGAGCACCGTCTTTTTTGATTTCAATGGGATGGATGATTTTTTCTGAACCTCCAAAAAAGTGGCAGATAGCTTCATTGTAAAGAGCGGTATCTAGAAAAAGCCCCCAGTCTGAAAGTAGTTCAAGAATCGTATTTTTTAATTGGCAGGTAGTTTCAGATCCAGTTGCCCAATTTGCATCGCAGACAGAATAACTCTGTCTGTCTGCGAGGCTAAGGGTTGTAGATACAAATTCATGTTGAACGGACATCGGGCGGAAATTGATAATTTTCCCATGCCGGATATTGTTAAGTAGAAGATAGTCAAGTGTCTGTATCCTGTGTTTAGAAACAATAGAGCTCGTGGCTTTGAGTTCATAGATAGCACCGTTCTCGAGAAGTAAGTCGATGAATAGATCCTTTTTGAAGGTCTTGTGTATCAGCCCGATTTTGACTTCCGCTTCCGCTACCAGTCCGTTCTTTCTGCATTTTTGTAGCAATTCATTTTGATAGATTTTTTCGTCGTAGAATCGGCCAAGCTGGTTGTGTGCATCAAATGCCCAGCGCATGATCTGGAAATCCAACTCGTGAAACGCCTGTTCGGAGAGTGCTTTGATCGGTTGTTTCAACAGGATTGGCATCGAATTATTCTGTCCTTAATTATTTTGATTAATTTCCCCTGTAGCGGGCATGAGGGTTTCTTTGCGGAGGAAGGGCGTGTCAAAAAGGGCGGCGAGTTGTTCGGGCTGAAGAATTTCATCCGGCGTGCCGGAGCAGAAGACCTCTCCGTTTTTCAGCCCAATCAAGCGGTCGCTCCAGTGCGCCGCGCTGTTGAGGTCGTGGTTGACGGTCAGAATGGTGACCCCACACTCGATATTAATTTTTTTTAACAGTTTCATCACATCGGTCTTTCCGGCGGGATCGACTCCGCCCTGGTCGCCGCTCTGGCCGTCGAGGCACTTGGAAAGGAGAAGGTAACCGCGGTCTTCCTCCCGAGCGAGATCACCTCACAGG
>JAUXCB010000097.1 GCA_030619095.1 Verrucomicrobiota bacterium
TCCGTATTTATGGTCGGCAGTCCTTCTGGCGGATACGCCCCAACCATCTGGACTAGCAGCGCAGGTCGATGAGTTGGGAGGTGGTAGCTACGAGTTCGGTCTTGGTCCGCTGATAGGGACACACTCGTTGTACACAGCATTTGTCGGCGCAGAATTTACCACTGTCCAAGCCCAGACTTGGGAGAATGAACTATATCCATCTTCTATTGTTAATTTTTGGGAAGGAGAGACAAAACTGTTTGCGTTTTGGGTAGATCTCGATGGATCGGTCAGCGGGCCGGACAGCAGCGATGATTACGGATGGGTAGCCCTTACCTATACGGACGTTGGACTAATCATAGCGGATAGCGCAACTGCGACAGGAGGAGGTATTATTGTTGATACGTATAATCAGATCCCCGAACCGGCAACGGTTTTGCTTTTTGGCCTCGGCGGGCTTGGCGCATGGCTATTGCGGCGGAATAAGCAGCAACAAGATGAGTCAGCGTGATGTTTTGATGCCGCCGCTGAAAGTTCCACGGGACTCTGGAAGAAATTAAATGAAAAGTTCCAATCATTGGAAATAATGAATCTATGAAATCCTGGGCCGTACAATTTGATGAGCCGGTTCCGTATCAGCACGGACTGGAGATGCAGCATCGCCTGCTTGCCGCTCGGCAAGCAGGTGAAATCCCCGATACCGTTTTGATTCTTCAGCATACTCCGACCATTACGCTTGGCAACCGGGGCCGCGACAACTACCTGCTTAAAACACCTGAAGAGTATGAAGCCCTTGGAATAGAGGTTTTTCATGCGGAGCGCGGCGGGGATGTCACCTATCACGCGCCGGGGCAGTGGGTGCTCTATCCGATCATTCGTTTGGGTGGAAAGGGCGCGGACTCCCACAACTATCTTTGGAATCTCGAAGAGGTTGCTCTGCGCACACTCGCCGATTTCGGGGTCGATGGGTTTCGTGTCGAAGGAAAAAACGGAGCCTGGACGGAGCAGGGGAAGCTGGCGGCCATCGGATTTCGCCTCAAGAAGTGGGTCGCTTTCCATGGCATGAGCTTTAACGTCAATGTAGATCTGTCCGGCTTCCAGACCATCGTTCCGTGCGGGCTGGGTCAGCCCGTCGCCTCCATGCAGACGCTTTTGGGCGACAAATGCCCGCCGATGGATGCTGTCCGCGACCGCCTGCTCGCCAACTTTTCCAAGGTCTGTAAACGCGAGCTTGAGGTTTTCCACCCAGGCGACTTCCCGTTTACTCAATCGTTGAGCAAAAATACTCAATGATTGAGTAATTGTTGTTGACGGGGAGTTTTTGGGGTGTAACTTGTTTTTTATGAAGACAATACAAAGAGAGTGCTCGAAGAAGGCATTGGAGATGATTCAAGCCGGATCGCCATTTATTCAGGTGATCTGCGGGCCGAGGCAGGTCGGGAAAACAACGGCGGCCCGGCAGTTTATGGATTCCGTCGGGTTTTCATCGCTGTATGCCACGGCGGACAGCCCTGTACCGTTGCCGCCGGAGTGGCTTGAAATGCAGTGGCTTCGTGCCGTTCGGGAGGTTGAAAAGACGCAGACCCCCGTTTTGCTGGTTCTCGATGAAGTGCAAAAAATCAAGGGATGGAGCGAGACCATCAAGTCACTTTGGGATCAACGGCCTGCGGATGTTCGGCTTCTGATTTTAGGCTCCTCCGCATTGCTGCTTCAGAAGGGGCTTACCGAGAGCTTGGCCGGGCGGTTTTTTCTCCATCGTTTTCCTCATTGGACATTTCCCGAATGTCGTAAAACATTCGGGTGGGGTTTGGATGAGTGGCTGTTTTTTGGAGGGTATCCGGGAGCGGCGCTGTTTTCGAACGATGAAGAGAGCTGGAAGCAATATATAAGCGATTCACTGATTGAAACCGTTCTGTCCAAAGATGTTCTTCAGTTGCAGACGGTCGCCAAGCCCGCGTTGCTTCGTAATCTGTTTGGTCTTTCGGTCACGTTTCCATCGCAAATTTTGTCCTATAACAAAATGCTGGGTCAGTTGACGGATGCTGGGAATACAACCACGCTGGCGCATTATCTCACCCTGCTTGAATCCGCATTTTTGATCAGCGGGCTTGAGTTGTATTCGCGCGGGAAACAGCGGAAGCGGGGAAGCAGTCCGAAATTGATTATTTGGAACAATGCGCTGATTAATGCGCTGGGGCTTCGCAGTGCGGCGCAATGCGTTGATGATTCCGTGTGGAGAGGGCGGTTGGTCGAAAATGCGGTGGGGGCGCATCTGCTGCAGTCGCTCCATGCCCCGAACCAGTCGGTGACCTATTGGCGCAAAGGGGCTTTGGAGGTTGATTTTGTCGTAGAGATCGGGAATCAGACGACCGCGATTGAGGTGAAGAGCGGTTGTTCTGGAGAAATGGGAGGACTTTCCGCATTTAAAAAAATGGTTCCGGAGAGCGCCTGTGTCTTGCTTGGCGGAAACGGAATTCCTTTGGAAGAGTTTTTCGCAGAGAACCCGCAAACGTTTTTCCGAGGTCGACGCTGAAAATACCGGCGGAATTGAAGAAAAGGTGAGAAATGAAATACGGGTAAAAAACAGGTTTTCTGGAGGGAAAAGGAAATCCATATTTTTCTCCAGTTTCCGCCCTGTGACATTTCAGGTTTTGAGAAAAACTTACAGGGGTTGAGTCGCAAAAGGATACGGTGATTGCTATGTGCATATTTTGGAAATCGCGAAGATTCGTCGTGCTGGCTTTGTCATGGGTTGTGCTTGCCGGATGCTCAACAACCGATGTTACGCAACAATCGGCAAGCGGGAACCCGGTTGTTCGGCTTGAGATAATTTCACTTCACCGGAGTTCGAATCGGCAAGTCCAGTCTTTCGGAAGCGGCTTCTTCATCACGCGCGACGGGTATCTCTTAACGAACGACCATGTCGTGAATCCCGTTGTAGAGAGCGAGCGATGCAAGAGCCAATCGATTAAAGTGCGCATCAATGCGGGGCAGCGCGGCGAGCGTGTTGTATCGGGGAAAGTCGTGGCCTTTGATCATGCGGCTGACTTGGCGGTTGTAAAGATTTCCGGTTTGCGCAACAGGCCAACTCTCAGTTTGAGCGAGTCGGGAATGCTTCCGCAAGGATCCACCGTTCGTGCCCAAGGCTATCCCGGAGGCGGCCCATATAAAGAGACCAAAGGAACGGTGATCGGAACGGTGCCTGCCAATGCGCAATGTCCTACGGGGATTATGTTTTGCAGCACACCGGTACAACCCGGCAACAGTGGCGGCCCCGTTTTAGATGACCGCAGCAAAGTTGTTGGCGTTGCCGTTGCAATCAGCGATGTCAGGTTCCTCGAAGCCGTCAAACAAGTTCAGGATGCTGCCGCTTCCGCCCTTTCCAATATAACAGCCGCGCTGGAACAGGCAAAAAGAAAGATGGAAGCCTCAGGTGACGAGAACGGCTATGCCGACCAGCTAGGCGCTTTGGCCGCCAAAGGGAAACAGAGTCTGCGTGAACACGCAGAGCGTTCTTGGATTTTGGAGGAAGCGGTCAAACACCCCAATAAAACCCATGTGATTGATATTGCTGACGCGCGCCGTTTTCTTGCCAAGAGAGGGGTGTCTGCCGGGGACTAACCGGGGCGGCGCAGGTTTTTGAAACAGGGAAAAGATAGCATGAAAAAGGCAATGGTGGTTGTTGGTGTTTGTGTGCTGGGTATTGTTCTTTTGATTGGCCTGCTGTGGTCATCCAAGCAAGGCGGGGAAACAGAACCTGTTTTGACGGAAATACCCAAAAAATTTGCCACTTCACTTTGTTTTGCTGCCGTCACAATAGTGCCAGCCAGTTGGCGAGTACGCCTGCTCGCCAAATTTTCCAAGGTCTGTAAACGCGACCTCGATGTGTTCCAGAGTTTGGAAAATTCTCCGCTTCAGCCTCTTTTGTAGACGCGGTGTCCCCGCCGCGTTACGTACGCAAAGAAACGCGGTGGGGACACCGCGTCTACGGATCAAGAAGTTCGTCCATCTTGAACTTGCCTCGCTTTCTGTCTATCCGTACTATCCGATCCTAGTATGAAATGATGGGAAGAAGTTTGAAAAACGGCTACCGTTTAACCAATAAGGAGGGTTCATGAGTGTAATTACAGGGATGTGGTGGATTGCGCCGATCGCGTCGGTTCTTGCGTTGATGTTTGCCGTCTATTTTTACAAAAAGATGATGGGTGCCAACGAAGGCAACGCCACGATGATCGAAATTGCGGGTCATGTCCGTGAAGGTGCGATGGCCTATCTCGTACGTCAGTACAAAGTGGTTGCTCTCGTTTTCCTCGTCCTGCTTATCATTTTGCAGGGACTCGCTTTGGCCGGCATTCAGAACCCCTTTGTCCCGATCGCTTTTCTCACCGGAGGGTTTTTCTCCGGTCTGTGCGGCTTCATCGGAATGAAAACCGCCACGGCCGCCTCCTCACGCACGGCGCAGGGTTGCTCCGAAGGTCTGAACCGCGGTCTGCAGGTCGCCTTCCGCTCCGGCGCGGTGATGGGTCTTGTCGTAGTTGGTTTTGGTCTGCTCGATATCTGTATCTGGTACTGGGTGCTCGATAAAGTGGTTTATACTACTGCGAACATGACGGAAGGCTGGACGTTCCTGGGCATGGAACTCGTTCCCGCCGGTTGCACCGTTGTGGAAAAGATGGTTCACATGACCACCACGATGATCACCTTCGGAATGGGTGCGTCCACCCAGGCGCTGTTCGCCCGTGTCGGCGGAGGAATCTACACCAAGGCCGCTGATGTCGGCGCGGACCTCGTTGGGAAAGTGGAGGCCGGAATTCCAGAAGATGACCCCCGCAATCCCGCCACCATCGCCGACAACGTGGGTGACAACGTCGGCGACGTGGCCGGTATGGGTGCGGATCTTTACGAATCCTACTGCGGTTCCATCCTCGCCACCGCCGCCCTCGGTGCGGCTGTGGGCGCGCACCATCTTGCTGCGGGTACAGGCACGGAACAGGAGGCCGTTGGCCTCGTCACCGCCCCGATGATTGTGGCCGGGGTCGGAACCCTGCTTTCCATTGTCGGAATGTTCATGGTGAAGTGTAAAGAGGGTGCCACTCAGAAAAGTCTGCTCAAAGCGTTGCTGACCGGAACGCTCGGCAGCTCCATTCTCATCGTGCTGGCGCTCATCGGCATGTGGCAGTTCGATATGATTTCCGGCGGCATTGTCCTTTCCGTGATCGCCGGTCTCGCGGCCGGCGTGATCATCGGACAGTCCACAGAGTACTACACCTCCGCTGAATTCAAACCGACCCAAGGCATTGCCCGACAGGCGGTCATGGGTCCGGCTACCACCATCATCGACGGTCTCGCTACCGGCATGTACTCCGCCGGGATCCCCGTCATTACAATCGTGATTGGCATCATCTGCGCCTTTGGCTTTGCCGGTGGGTTCTCTGATCTGTCCATGGGTCTCTACGGCATCGGCTTCGCCGCCGTCGGAATGCTCGCCACCCTCGGCATCACCCTCGCCACCGATGCCTACGGCCCGATCGCTGACAACGCCGGCGGCAACGCCGAAATGGCTGGCCTCGACCCTGAAGTGCGCGAACGCACCGACGCGCTCGACAGTCTGGGCAACACCACCGCCGCAACCGGCAAAGGGTTTGCGATCGGTTCCGCCGCGCTCACCGCGATGGCACTGCTCGCCGCCTACATCGAAGAAATCAAACTCTGGATCGGTAAGCTCGCCGGCGAAGCGGGAACCTTTATTGTTGGAAAAGTTCAATTCACCAAAGAGATGGCCGAACATGCCGGGATTATGGACTTTGTCGATGCCTATGAACTGCACATCATGAATCCGCTCCTTCTTTGCGGCCTGTTCCTCGGCGGCATGATGGCCTTTGTTTTCTGCGCCATGACCATGAAAGCCGTCGGCCGCGCCGCCGGCGCGATGGTGGAGGAGGTTCGCCGCCAGTTCCGCGAAATCCCCGGCATCATGGAAGGCACCGGCAAGCCGGACTACGCCGCCTGTGTGGCCATTTCCACCAAGGGTGCGCAGCGGGAAATGCTCGTTCCCTCGTTGCTTGCCATCACGGTTCCGGTTTTGACCGGCCTCGTGCTCGGCGTACCGGGTGTGATGGGTCTGCTCGCGGGCGGGCTGACCACCGGCTTCGTGCTCGCCACCATGCTCAATAATGCAGGCGGCGCATGGGATAATGCCAAGAAACACGTCGAA
>JAUXCB010000004.1 GCA_030619095.1 Verrucomicrobiota bacterium
CATGGACGCGAATCAAACCTCTTCTTATTCGTGAGATGAACCACTTCGTTATTTCCTTCGGAAATTATGCGTCGCTTTGCTCGCGCGTGAAAATGAAACCGATCCTTCGTCACTATTTTTGAATACAAAAATTATGTTTCCGCCTCGCTACAACGCGCGATCAAAAGAAGCCCCTGTTCAGTTGTTGTTTAGAAAACCCGTTGAGGGTGCCGTCTCGAACGTATCGCCCGACTGAGCGACGCCGGAAAAATCCGGCCAAAACAGGCCAAGCTCTAAATAGTTCTTTTATCCATCTTTATCGGGATTTTGTCCATTGACTTTTTTTAGAAATTGAACGGTAAACGGCTCCTGCGCGAGGACTGTTCGGGATGGGCTCGGACGGAAAGTGAACACAAATGGGAGAGTACATGATGAAAAAACTAAGTATACTTGCGGCAATTGTTGTTATGATTGGCGTGCAAGCTCAGGCCGTCCAGCCCGTCGACACCTATTTCATAGGGATTCCTGACTCAGATGCGGAACTAGCCGCTAATTGGTCAGCGGGAGTGCCAACTAACACAAGTTACCAGGGTTGGATGACAAACGGAACATCTGCTGTTCTCGGATCCGCGACAGATGTAAAACAATTACCAATGATGTTGGTCCAGACCAAACCTTCTATCGCGTTATGACTGACTAAGTAGAAGCATCCCAAGCTCTTTAATTGAAGAGCTGATGATCCCCGCCTCTTCGGCGGGGATTTTTTATGTCGCTATCGCCGACGGGAAAGCTCGATGGCAAAGCGGTCGGCTGCTGGCTGGGCCGTCCTCCTCTTCGCCGTGCGTAAAAAGCAAACTTCACCCCCTGTGGAAATCCAAATCACGGGTGAAATTTACCGAACCAGCACCTTGGTTCCTTTGGAGAGCGCGGCCCAAAGCTCTTCCTTTGTCTTGGCTTTAAGCAATGTATCGCGCTGCGCTGCGGTGGAAAAACTCTGGGTGAGCCCCGCGAGCAGCTTGAGGTAAAACGCGCTGGCTGCGGTTGGAATGACCATGTAGAAGAAAAGCTTGGTTTTGGTGGTTCCACCAAAATCGATTCCTTTTTTGCTGATGCCCAGCGAGAGGGTGAGCCCCCCGCCTTCAACGCCGCGAATGTGCGGAAAAGCCATCGTCTGGCCTACGGCGGTGGAAACGATCGCCTCGCGGCGCATCGCGGCCTCGTGCAGATCGGCACACTCTTCAATATAGCCTTCGGCCTGCATGTTTTCGCACAAATCCAGCAACACCTCCTCCGGTGTCGTTCCCTGAAGCTTCGGAATCATCAGTTCAGGTGCGGAGAAGCGCTCTATCCCGCGCTTGACCGGATCCCCCCAACGGCGGCGCGGCACCGTGCGTGTGAGCAGGACATCCGGTGCATACAAAATGCGAGTGCAGTTGGGGCAACGGCTCATTTCAGCAGCCCCGCCGTTGATCTTGTTGACCATCGTTTTGGTAAGCGAAAATCCGCATCCAGAACAATTCTCACCGGTGATTGGCGCAAGTGCCTCGATGTTTTTCTGAATGAGCCGGTTAAAGTTGGAACGCAGATCCAGAGGGAGCTCATCGGTCAGGGTTTTGATGTTTTTATCGAGTTGCGACAGCTTCTGTTTCGGCATAGCCGCCTGCTGTTGTGCGCGAGCGGCAACCAGATCCTGCAGTTGAATCAGGTGTTTAATAATATGGCGTTCTTTGCGTACCATGGGAGTTCCTCCTTCAATTTCAATGAATCCTTTTTTACATGTGGAGGTCCGTCCGTCGTACAGAGTGCGCCGTGCAACTGCGGCGGTTCGTTCCACAACATAGATCTGCCTTCTACATTCCAAACCAGACCCTTCTATTCCACCTCATAAAGTGCCCTATTTTAATTCCCAATTTAGAGTTGGCAATACAAACCCGAAACCTCTTTAATGCGCCCCCTCGACAAAAAGTCGTATCTGTCCTCTGGTCATAACGAAAATTGAAGAACCGGAGGCCTACCCATCCCAATCGAAAATTGGATGCCGGAAATCGTTAAACCAGAAAAGAGCCTATGCCTTCATTTGTAAATAAAATCGGAAAGCTGTTTAAAAAACAGGAGACCTATAAACCATCGCAACCCGAAAAACCCGGAGCGACAAAGAGCGCACCCCCGCCGCGGAAGAATCCCCCGAAAGCAACGGATGTCCCGCGCCGCCGCAAACCGCAGGGCCAACCGCGTCCGCCCAGAAAACCGCAGGCGTCAAAAAAGCCGGCCACGCCCTGGAACCCCGACTCATTCAAGGTCGAACCCGAAGAGGGAAAAACTCGCTTTCACGATATCGACCTGCCGGACGACATCATGCACGCCATCGACGACCTCGAATTTAAATATTGCACCCCGATTCAGGCTGAAATCCTTCCGCTCACCCTGGAGGGCAAAGATATGGCCGGCAAAGCGCAGACCGGAACCGGCAAAACCGCCGCCTTCCTGCTCGGCATCTTCACCCAGTTCTTCCGCAAAGGCAAAGGCCGCCCCGCACTCGGCCGCCCCCGCGCGCTCATTCTCGCCCCGACCCGCGAGCTCGCCATGCAGATCCGCGACGATGCCGAAAAACTCGGAAAATACACCCCCTGCCGCACCGCCGCCGTCTATGGCGGAATCGACTACGACAAACAGCGCCGCATCTTCGATGAACCCGTCGACATCGTCGTCGCCACCCCCGGTCGCCTGATCGACTTCGTCCAGCAAAACGTCATCAGCCTGCAAGACGTTCAAACCCTCGTCATCGATGAAGCCGACCGCATGCTCGACATGGGCTTCATCCCCGATGTCCGCCGCATCGTCTATAAAACCCCACCCAAAGAAAACCGGCAGACCCTGCTCTTCAGCGCCACGCTCGACGACGAAGTCATGCGTCTGGCCGCCGACTGGATGGTCGACCCCGGAAAAATTGAAATTGAGCCCGACCACACCGCCACGGAGCTCGTCGATCAGCGCGTTTACCTCGTCACCGACAAAGAAAAATTCCCGCTGCTCTACAACATCCTCAAAAAGGAAGTCAGCAGCTCCTCCGCACTCATCTTCACCAATCGCCGCGACCAGGCCGAACGCCTCGCCGACACCCTCTACCGCTACGGCCTCGATTGCGAAATGCTCTCCGGAGCCGTCGCCCAGAATAAACGCCAGCGCATCATCGCCGACTTCAAAAGCGGACGCTGCAAACTCGTCGTCGCCACCGACGTCGCCGGGCGCGGAATCCACGTCGACGACATCACCCACGTCGTCAACTTTAATATTCCCGAACGACCCGACGACTATGTCCACCGAATCGGCCGAACCGGCCGCGCCGGGAAAAAAGGAATCTCCGTCACCTTCGCCTGCGAACGCGAATCGTTCGAACTGCCCGCGATTGAGGAACTGCTCGGCGAACGCCTCACCTGCTATCACCCCGAAGAAGGCATGCTCCACCTGCCCGACCCGGTACGCAAGCCGCGCCCGCGCAAACCCTCCGGCCCGCAGGGCCGCGGAGGAGGTGGCGGCCGCGGAGGCCCCCGCCGCAGCGGAGGCGGACGCCCGCCCCGCCGTTCCGGCCCGCGCAGATAATTCCCAAGCGTAGACGCGGTGTCCCCACCGCGTTTTCTTTTTCAACTGCATGGAACGCGGTGAGGACACCGCGTCTACGCTGGTTCTTCCACTGTCTGGAAAAAAGAAAGAGCCCCGTTTCCAATGTTTGGGAAACGGGACTTTAACGTAACGCCTGAGGCATCATAAACTCTAGAGATTGGAACTATTCGGAGGCGGGCTTGTCTTGAGCTTCGTCGTCGGGTGGCTCTTCCTCCTTCGCCAAGGCTTCCACCTTCGCCAAGGCTCCGGCGGACAGGTCGGCGGACAGGTCGTCAGCGGGAGCTTCGGATGATTCCTTAGAAGACTCATCATCGGCGGAAGCTTCAGCTGCGGCGGCCTTTTCAGCTTCTTCCGCTGCTTTCTCTTCCTCCGCCCGTTTTTCCTCAGGTGTTTTACCGTTTTTCAGCTCATCCGGAATTTCACCGGTTTCAAGCATCCTCATCACCTGATCGCCATCCACTGTCTCATAGGTCATAAGCACTTCGGCAATCAGCTCCAGTTTGTCGCGGTGTTCTTCGAGAATCGTGCGGGCGGAGTCATGAGCCTCTTTGAGAATCCGGTCGATCTCGGCATCGATCAACTGTGTAATTTTATCGCCGTGCACTTCGTTGCGATGGATTTCGCGACCGAGAAACATCTGTTGCTCTCCGGAGCCATAATTGCGCGGGCCGAGCGCATCGCTCATCCCAAACTCGCAGACCATTGCACGGGCAATTCGAGTGGCGCGTTCAATGTCGTTTTGTGCACCCGTCGTGACATCATGGAAGATCAGCTCTTCGGCAACGCGCCCACCCATGAGGCCAACCAGCATGCCAAAGAGACGTTTGCGGCCCTGCGTATAGCGGTCTTTTTCCGGCAACTGCATCGTGGCTCCCAGTGCGCGTCCACGCGGAATAATGGTGACCTTGTGCAGCGGCTCGGTCTGCTCGGTCTTCGCAATGACAATCGCGTGTCCCGCTTCGTGATAGGCGGTCAGCTTTTTCTCTTCGTCGTCGAGCATGTGGCTGCGGCGCTCGCGACCCCACGAAACTTTATCGCGGGCCTCTTCGAAATCAGGTTGTTCCACCGCCTCGGCACCTCGACGCGCCGCAAGCAGCGCGGCCTCGTTCACAAGGTTCATAATGTCCGCGCCGGAAAATCCCGGGGTTCCTCGGGCGACTTTTGTGAGATCAACCTCTTTGCTCAGTGTCACCCGCTTGACGTGGATCTCGAGAATCTCTTCGCGGCCCTTCAAATTGGGGAGATCAATGAAAACCTGACGGTCGAAACGTCCGGGACGCATCAGTGCGGGGTCGAGCACATCGGGCCGGTTGGTGGCGGCGATGATAATGATGCCCTCTTCGGTTTCAAACCCGTCCATTTCAACGAGGAGCGCATTGAGTGTCTGCTCGCGCTCATCGTGCCCGCCGCCCATACCGGAGAACCGGCTGCGACCCACCGCGTCGATCTCATCGACGAAAATGATGCACGGCGCGTTTTTACGGCCCTGCTCGAACATATCGCGCACGCGGCTCGCGCCGACGCCGACAAACATTTCCACAAAGTCCGACCCGCTGATGTTGAAGAACGGCACATCGGCTTCGCCCGCAACCGCTTTGGCGATCAGGGTTTTCCCGGTTCCGGGTGCTCCGGCCAGCAGAACGCCCTTGGGCATTTTTCCGCCGAGTCGCTGAAACTGTTTCGGGTTTTTCAAAAACTCGACCACTTCCTGCAACTCCTCTTTCGCCTCCTCCACCCCCGCGACATCCGCGAAGGTGATTTTGTTTTCATCATCCTTCTTCATCAACTTGGCGCGGCTTTTGCCGAAGCTCATCGCACGCCCCCCCGCCATCTTCATTTGCCGGAAGAAGATAAAATAGATCAGAAGAAATCCGATGATAAACGGGGCGACATTCCAGAAGATCGGCCAGAAGGCCGATGCGCGGCGCACCTTAAACTGCACATCGTGTTTCAGCAGGAACTCCGAAGCGGTCTCAATGCTCGGCAGGTCCACCCGAAAGGTTTCCTGAGCCCCGTCTGCGCCAACCGTGGTCAACTCTCCGGTGATATAATCTGTGCCGGCATTGTCGCGGACAATCTCGCACTTCGTAATGCTGCCGTCCGTGACCTTCTGGGTGAAGCCGGGATTGTAATCCAGCGGCTCAGCCACCTGGGTCTTCTGAAACATCTGCATAGCCATCAGAACAAGCGCCATCATTAGAAACCACATGGCAAATCCACGCAGCGGCATAGGCGGCTTCACCTGCGGCGGCTTTTTGCGGTCATTTTTCTTCGGCTTGTCCTGAGGCTTCTCGATGGGCGGCACAGGGACGTTTGTTTTTTGTTCCATAAAATCTTTCCTTTATTAGCAAGTGCGAAACCCTAGCCCGCTCAGTGCGTTGAAGCAATCCCAGAAGCAAACAAGTGCAGAGCGGGCTCCGTTTCAGAGCCCAGCTCCCACCCCCGAGCGATGTGGTAGCCGGGCAGCCAGATGATTTCGCCGCCGCAGGTGACGACCGGCCAGTCGGCGCGCTGAGCCTTCGGGATCTTCAGATCTGTGAAAATATCCTGAAGCTTTTTCGAACCCTCCATGCCGTACGGCTTCATCCGGTCGCCGGGACGCGGCGTGCGAACCGACACCTCGCGGCCCGCGATCTTCTCGAGCGAAACAGAGGCCTGCCACGGTCCGCGCAGGATGCCGGTGCCCTCTTCCATCTCCACCGTTTTCGGCTCGCCGAGGACGGCTCGCCCTACCTTTCCGTATTCATTGGTGATGCGAACGCCCTCAAGGTCGAGAAGGGTTGTGCCATCGGTGCGAGAGGAAAATTCAATGAACCGTTCCACCGCATCAAAGGTCGGGTTCACGCCGAACTCAATCAACCGGTCGCGCGCCTCGCGACGGCGGGAGGCTTTTTCGGGATGATCTTCTTCATCACGAAGAATCTCCATGGTGCGCAGGATGTTTTCTGCGGCGCGTTCATTGAGTTTTCCAAGGTTTGGAAGAATTTGATGCCGCACAAAGTTGCGCGGGATACTTTCGTCGCTATTGCTCGCGTCCTCTCGCCACTCAAGCCCCTCTTTTTCCAACCATTGGGAAATTTCGCTCCTGCGGATTCCAAGCATCGGTCTGATGAAAATGATTTGATTCCGTAGACGCGGTGTCCCCACCGCGTTTTCCAAACATTGGAAAAACCGCATTCCGCCGAGTCCGGCGGGGCCTGTGCCGCGAGCGGCGCGCAGAAAAAAGGTTTCGAGCTGATCATCCGCGTGGTGCGCCAGTGCGATGCACCGAGGTGAAAATGTTCGGAAAAAATCGTGGCGGGCTTCGCGGGCGGCCATTTCCAGAGAGAGCCCTCCTTCTTTAGCAAGCGCAGGAACATCTGTTTTTCTGGTCACACATTCGATGCCAAGCGTTGCGCAAAGATCTTGAACGAACGCTTCATCGGCATCGGCCTCCGCCCCGCGAATCGAATGATTCAGGTGCGCAGCGGTCAACGCATATCCGAGCCGATGCAGGATATGCAGCAATGCGACAGAATCCATCCCGCCAGAAATGCCAGCCATGATGTGCGCACCTCCGGAAATCAGATGTTCCCGCTCAATCGCCGCTTTGACTTTTTCGATGAGAGTCATGGGGGAAACGTACCTTCAATCTCTGTAAACAAACAAGTTTCCACGCCCTTCTTGTCAACAATCCGCCTTCTGTTTTCTCACACTTCATGAAGTGTGAGAAAACGACTAACATACCCAATACATCTCCTGACAAGGAGTAAAAAGGAGCTAACCGAGCCTCTCTAAACCACTCATGTAGGGGCGTAGCGCTTCGGGAAGGGTGACGGTTCCGTCGGCATTCTGGTTATTTTCGAGCAGCGCGACGACCAGGCGCGGCAGAGCGACGCCGGAGCCGTTGAGCGTGTGCACAAACTGCGGCTTGCCGTTTTCATCGCGGAAGCGAATGCGGGCACGGCGCGCCTGATAGTCGCCGAAGTTGCTGACGGAAGAGACTTCGAGCCAGCGCTCAACACCGGGAGCCCACAGTTCGATGTCATAGCATTTGGCGGCGGAAAAACCGAGGTCGGCGGTACAGAGTTCAATGACACGGTAGTGCAGGCCGAGCCGCTGCAAAACGTTTTCGGCTTCCCCAATGAGGATTTCGTGCTGTTCGGCAGACTCCTCGGGCTTGACGAAGTTGACCATCTCCACTTTATCGAACTGATGCAGGCGGAGCAGTCCGCGGTTATCGCGGCCAGCGGCACCGGCCTCGCGGCGGAAACAGGGGGTGTAGGCGGCAACCTTCAGCGGTGTCTCCACGTCGATGATCTCTTCGCGATAGAGATTGGTGAGCGGCACTTCGGCGGTAGGAATCAGGTACAGCTCGCCGTCGGCAATATGATACATGTCTTCGGAAAACTTTGGGAGCTGTCCGGTGCCGGTCATGGAGTCGGCGTTGCAGACGAACGGCGGCTCGACTTCGGTATACCCGTGTTCGGATGTGTGCAGATCGAGCATAAAGGAGATCAGCGCGCGCTGGAGCTTTGCGCCCTGCCCCATGTAGACGGGGAAACCGGAACCGGTGATTTTCGCACCGCGCTCAAAGTCAACCAGCTTAAGCTCTTCGGCAATGTCCCAGTGGGGTTTGACTTCAAAATCGAATGTTTTCTTTTCGCCGACGCTGCGAAGAATCGGGTTGTCCTCTTCCGTCTGCCCGACCGGGGTGGTGTCGGACGGCAGGTTGGGGATATAGAGAATGATGTTTCGGATTTTTTCGTCGATCTCGCGCACCTGCTCGTCGAGAACGGAGATGCGGTCGCCGAGGGTGCGAACGGATTCTTTGGCGGCTTCGGCCTCCGCCTTGTTCCCCTCTTTCATGAGCGCACCGATTTTCTTCGATGCGGCATTGCGTTCGGTTTTCAGCTCTTCGGCCTCGGTGATGGCGGCGCGGCGAAGAAGATCGAGTTCGAGCAGACCGTCGACATCGGCTTCGGCCTGACGGTTGATGAGAGCCTCTTTGACCGCGTCGCTGTTTTCGCGAATAAATTTAATATCGAGCATGAGGCTTCCTTTTTACGTTCAACTTTTGATCCCATTTCAATAGCATTTTTTGATCGCGAATCACGCGAATTTTCACGAATCAAAATCCATAAGGCAATTCGCGAAAATTCGTGTGATTCGTGATCCTAACTCTCTTCCCGCTTCCGAATGCCATCGAGAGCCACGGCGAGAGCGCTGAGTTCGCCGATGTTTTTCAACACGCTGGGCTCAATGGTGCAGACATCCATACCGCCTTTCCAGGCATACTTCGGGAGACGTTCGATCATCTGCGGAATAAAGAGGTCGCCGTCATAGATGGCAATGGTGCCCATTACGATGGCCTGCGGGTTCAGCGTCTGAATCAGCATTCCGACGGCGTGCGCCATTTTTTCAATAAAAACATCCCAGCGCCCGCAGGCATACGGATCGCCGGCGCGGACGGCGGCGCAGATTTCTTTCATACTGATCTTGGCGGGGTCACCGCCGGCTTCGTCGAGAATGGCGGTCTGAACCTTTCCGGAAACGATCTCTGCACGGATCTGGTCGGCCATATTTTTTCCGCCGCAGGTTGCTTCCCAGCAGCCGGTTTTTCCGCAGCCGCACTGCGGGCCGTTGAGATCGAGTGTGATGTGCCCCACCTCGCCGCCGAGGTCGTTGGTGCCGGAGAGCACTTCCCCGTTGATCACGATTCCCGCGCCGATGCCGGTGCTCATCGTGAGATAGACGAGGTCTTTGCCCTTTTGCGCACCAAAGAGGTATTCAGCCAGTCCGGCGCCGTTGGCGTCGTTCTGCATAAAGGTGGGGCGGTTGAATGTTTCCTCGAAAAAGTCGCCGACTTTGAACTGGGCCCAGCCCTTCATGTTCGGGGTTTCAAGAATCATACGGCGCTTGGAGCACATCGGGCCGGGCGAGCTGATGCCGACGGCGTCGATCTGATCGATCGTCAGTCCGGCGCGCGTCAGCAGGTCTTCGACCACTCCGGCCGCGTGGTCGAGGGTCGTCTGCGGATTGTCCGGATCGGTCGGAAAGCGCTGGTCGACCAGAATGTCGCCAAGCTCATTGCCGATCGACAAAGCCATTTTTGTGCCGCCGATATCTATACCTAAAAGATTCATTTTCAACTTCCTCAAGAGGCCTCCGGTTTTACCGAACCGGCCAAGTCATGCAATCAAATTATGGCGGAATCAGCCCATGAGTGTCAGAAGGATGACCGTCACGCCGTTGAAACAGGCATGCATACCCATCGGCACCAGTAGTGACTGTGTGCGGGCATAGGCCATGCAGAACATAACCGAGAGCAGAAAAAGCGGCAGAAGCGACGGCACGTGCATATGCATGGCCGAGAAGAGCACGGAGACCCCCACCACGGCCGGCCAGAGTCCCGCCCGGCGAATAAGCCACGGGAACAGAACCCCCCGAAAAACAATTTCCTCGAAAACCGGGACGGCAATGATGGCCACAAAAAAGACGGCGATACGCACAGGCCACGGTTGAGGAGTCAGAAAAACCTGAGTCACATCCTGTAGATAGAACGAATGGCCGAGCTGGTCGAGAAAGATCTGGTAGAGCATGCTGTAGAACCAAAGGAGCGGCAAGGCGGCCAGATAGAGCAATATGGAGAGGCCGAGCAGGCCTGGAATCCTGCCCCGCTCCAGCCCGAGACTCTTCCGACCAGATATGTTCAGGCGCCGCAACAGTCCGATCAGAATCGCCAGTGCCGGAACATGAAAAAACAACGTCTGGAAAAACAGGGTGTGCGGCTCCACAGTGAACTCGGAGAAGAAAAGCCCGTACGCAAAGGAAACGGCCACGTACAACCCCATAAAAATCAGGGCCGAAAGAAGCACCACCTGACCGGGAAGAGCGCGTGCCGAGAGAGCAGAGGCCCATTCGGAAGGGCGAAGGGGCCGCTTCAGGCAATAGACCACCAGCGTGAAATCCAGCGCAACGCCCACGCACATCAATACCAGAAAGAACAGGCCCGCCTGCACACTTCCGTCCGAAAGGCGGACCGTCTCCCACAACAGTCCGCCCTTAGTAGAGATCATCTCAGCAAAACTCATCATCATTCCGGTCAGAATAATGGGATTCCTCCGACATTCAATCAAATAGAGAAGTTGCCAGCCTGCAAATCCACTTGCGTTACCAACCCCGTGGACTACAATGCGCGCCTTTCCAGAGATTCAGGGAGAATAGAAATATGACACAGGTTGGCTTTGTAGGATGGCGCGGCATGGTGGGTTCCGTTTTGATGGAACGCATGCGCGTGGAAAATGATTTTGAAAAAATCGATCCGCTATTCTTCACCACCTCGCAGGCAGGAGAGACCGCGCCAGACGTTGGCAAAGGGGAATCCGCCCTGCTCGATGCATTCGATATCGATGCGCTCTCTGCCATGGATGTTGTCCTGACCTGTCAGGGTGGCGACTACACCACCGCCATGCATAGCAAGCTGCGCGCCAGCGGCTGGAACGGCTACTGGATCGATGCGGCCTCCACACTGCGCATGGCCGAGCAGGCAGTGATCGTGCTCGATCCGATCAACCGCCCCGTCATCGACCAGGCGCTGGCCGACGGCAAAAAGGATTTCATCGGCGGCAACTGCACCGTCAGCCTGATGCTGATGGCCATCGGCGGACTCTTTAAAGCCAGACTCGTCGAGTGGGTCTCTTCCATGACCTATCAGGCGGCTTCCGGCGCGGGCGCAAAAAACATGCGCGAACTGCTCAGCCAGAACGGCCACCTATTCGATGCGGCAGCCGAGGATCTGGCCGACCCGGCCTCCGCCATTCTCGATATCGACCGCAAGGTCAACGAAGCACTCCGTAGCCGAAAGATGCCGACCGAACAGTTCGGTGCCCCGCTGGCCGGGTCGCTGATCCCGTGGATCGACAAAGCCGTCGATGAAGGCCAAACCAAGGAGGAGTGGAAAGGCATTGTGGAGACCAATAAAATTCTGCAAAGCGATTCGCCGATTCCCATCGACGGCATCTGCGTGCGCATTGGTGCCATGCGCAGCCACTCTCAGGCACTGACCATCAGGCTGACCCGGGATGTTCCGGTGGAAGAAATCACAGAAATCCTCCGCAACGACAACGAGTGGGTGGATGTGGTCGACAACAACAAAGAAGATACGCTCGCTCGCCTGACCCCGGCGGCCATCTCCGGCACGTTGACCATTCCGGTGGGACGCATCCGCAAGATGAAAATGGGGCCGGAATACCTCGCGGCCTTCACCGTGGGCGACCAGCTTCTGTGGGGCGCGGCCGAACCCTTACGGAGAATGCTGCGCATTATAGGCAGGCTGTAAAGTTGAGGCCTTGGGCTTTAGGAATAAAGTCCAAAGTCTATGGCCTCAAGCCTTTCCCTCTACTCGTATCCGCTCAGCCCGGGGATTCCGGGAGAGCCTTCCCATGTGGCGGGCGTGTTCCATGGCATATCGGAATATTCACGCGGCGTGCCGTCCTCATAGGTCGGCGCAGTACAGCCACTCAGAACCAGTACAGAGAAAATAAACATTGCTACAATCCATTTCATAACGTTGGTTATCCTCTTTTTTTCAAAGGTTGGAAACACCTTTCTCTCCCGCAGGAGTCAACCCTAAGAAAGTCCGTTTCCCCGAGGAACTTTTTTGCTACAGTTCTTGATGGTCACAAAAAGAGGGTTTGAAAAGCATGTAACCCCATTATGTAGAAGGTGTCTCCATGATTTGGATCTATTTTGTCGCGATTGCCGCCGTAATTATTTTTGCAGGCTCCAGGCTATCGGTTCTGGCTGAAAAACTGGCGGCCCTTCTGAACATTTCCAGCTCGACGATCGGCCTGCTGCTGGTAAGCATCATCACCAGCCTGCCGGAACTCTCCACCTCGCTCGGAGCGGTACTCAAGGTCGGCCAGCCGAATCTGGCGGCCGGCAACACGCTGGGAAGCGATCTGTTCAACCTGATGATCATCGCCCTGTGCGATCTGCTCTTCCGGAAGAAGGGCCTATTGCGGAAAACCGCACACCGGATCGCTCCGCTGGTGCACTATCTGCTGATGATCAGTGCGATCTGCCTGACGCTCACCCTGCCCAACAACATCAACCTGTTCGGCGCGCACTTCAATCTCGGCAGCCTCGGGGTGGTCGTCCTCTACCTGTTTATCTTCTTCCGCACCCATCGGGCCGGCGGAGAGCATCCGTCGCCGGCACTCCCCGAGGATCGATCCGAACTCGTAAAAACCGTGTTCCACTTCAGCATCGCGGCAGTCGTCATCATCATTGCCGGCATGATTCTGGCGCAGCTGGGCGACCGGATTGCCGAGCAGACCGGCCTTGAGCAGAGCTTCGTCGGGACGCTGTTTCTGGCGCTGGCCACCTCGCTGCCGGAGCTCACCGTCAGCATCACCGCCATGCGTATTGGAGCCTACGAGCTCATGCTCGGCAATATTATCGGCTCCAACATGTTCAACGTCTTCGTGCTGGCCGTCACCGATCTGGCCTACCGAAAGGAAGCGCTGCACATGCCCGAAAACGTAAGCCCCGGCCTGTTGCTGATCGCCGGATGCGCCATCGCAATGACCTGTACCGCTATGGTGGCGATCAAGCAAAAGAAGAAAGCGAAGAGCATCGCGTGGGAATCCATTGTTATGATTTCCCTTTACGCGGCGGGGCTTTACGCGCTCTATGCGGGAAGTTGACGGCAAAGAAAGATATTTTCCCCCCGCTCCGCTAGAGAAAGGCGGAGAGAAGCCGGGAAATGGATTTCTTACCCGCCAGCAAGCTTCGCAAAACGCTTCAGATCCAAAAAAAAAAGGGGGGGGGTCACCCAGAGGTTCCGCTCAATTTTAATAATGCATACTCATCGGTCAAATGATAGTTGGTGGCGGAAAGTGGCGGTGCCATAGAAAGCTCGGGGTTGGCGAGATCTTCGGAGTTGTAGTTGTAGCGGCCGCAAAAAACGCTCCACTCCGTTCCATCGCCCCACCCCGCGCCGAGCGCGGTGAGCTGCGAATCCGGCACAAACATCTGCGCTTTCCAACCTTTGGAAATTGGTTCTGCTGAGATTTCCAAATCCTGGAAACTGTGATCCTTCAGATGCTGCTCAACGGTCATCCCAGCGCGCTCACGGGGGAAAAAGAGCGTCGTTTTGTTTCCGTACGGCGTGGCATACATTTCCCAATAGTAGGAATCGTTCAGCGGCTTAAGGAACAACTCGAAAAGATCGCCGGTTTCAAAATGGAGCTGTTCGTCGGCGCGGTTCTGCTGGATCAGGCAGGAGTCCTCCAGCTCGGCGGAAACGTAGAGCCCGCGATCGTCCCAGGCAAAGCAAACCGAGGCTCCTTCCTGCGGGGCACCGTCGCGGTCGGTGCTGTACGCAAACGGATAAGCCGGGCCGAATTCAGGATAACGGAACGCTTCAAAAACAGGATGCATATTAATTCTCCAAAACAGCAACCGTGAAATTCTTGTACCGGACGGACTTCATCCACATAGGTTGAAGCCCTCTCCTGCCTTTATCAACCTCTTTTATCAACGGCGATTGCCATGCAGAAAACTTTTCCTTCGACTGGACAGGTTGAAAGCGCTGTCCTACATTCTTCCTTTCCAAATTGAGGGGAGATTTCCTGTGGCAAAAAAGAAAAGCGCATACGCACAAGCCGGCGTCGATATTGACATCATGATGAACTCGCTCACGCGGATTAAAAAGAATGTCAAAACCACCAATACACCCGGCGTGGTCAGCGAAATCGGCTCCTTTGGCGGACTGTTCAAATCCCCCGGTAAGGATTTTCTACTCGTCGCCAGCGCGGATGGTGTCGGCACCAAGCTCAAGGTTGCCCATATGGCTGGCAAGCACAACACCATCGGTCAATGCCTGATCAACCACTGTACCAACGACATTCTCGTACAGGGGGCCACCCCGCTCTTCTTCCTCGACTACCTCGGAGCTGCCGCGCTGGAACCCAAGGTGTTCGAAGAGGCCGTCGCCGGCCTTTGTAAAGCCTGCCGGGAAAACGGATGTGCCCTGCTTGGCGGGGAAACCGCTGAAATGCCCGGTCTCTACCCGAAAGGCGAATACGACCTCGTCGGAACCATCGTTGGGCAAGTGGAAAAAAAGAAAGTCATCACGGGAGCGAGCATCCGCAAAGGCGATGTGCTGATTGGCCTCCCCTCGACCGGGCTGCACACCAACGGCTACTCGCTGGCCCGAAAAGTCATTTTTCAAAAAGCGAAGAAGAAACTGAGCGATCTCGTTCCGGGGACCAAAACCCCCTTCGAAAAGGCACTGCTCGCCGTCCACAAAAGCTACCTCCACCCGATTGTGGCTCTCATGAAAAAGGTCAATGTTCACGGAATGGCGCACATCACCGGCGGCGGACTTGTCGACAATGTGCCGCGCATCCTGCCCGACAACGTCGACGCGGTTTTCGACCGCTCCGCCTGGAAAACGCCCGCCCTTTTCGAATTCATCGAAGAAGCCGGAAAAGTGGATCATGAAGAGATGTACCGCGTGTTCAACATGGGCATCGGTATGGTCATTTTCGTCCGAGCCAAAGATACAGATGCCGCGATGACTCTACTCAAAAAGCAGAAGGCCCGCCCAAACATTATTGGTCGCGTGGAAGCTGGAGAAGGAAAATCTCGACTCATCAACTAGCTCTAATAGAATAAACAGACAAATCAATCCGATGGAGACTCCCTATGAAACTTCCTTCACTTCTATTCATCCTCTCCGTACTCAGCGTCTTGACGGCACAGGCCGTTACTCCAGTCGATCTTCTGGCAGGGGGAACACGAGAGCTGTCCGTCAACACAAAGATGGCTGAGTTCGCCGAGTCGCCGCAGAAGGATGTGCTGGTGTTTAAAAAAGCGGGGAAGTATTCCGGCGAGATGCGGATTCAATTTACCGTGGAAGACCCGGCGCAATTCACGGCGTTGTCCCTCGAAAATGCTCCATCGGGTCATCGAGCTCGGCTCAACGACAAGCCCATCCCGCTTCCGCTGGAAGGGATGTCCTACAAAACCATCCCGGGCATTCCCTCTGCACTTCTTAAAAAGGGGATCAATGAGCTTCGTCTGAATTGGAAACAAACCGTCAAGCCGTCTAAAGTCAAGAAAGGCGAATCGCCTGTTCTTCGTCCCGCGAAACTTTCCGCGGCAAAACTCGATGTGCAACTTCTGGGGCAACTCCCTTCTACGTTAGCCTTTCAGACCGGACCGGTTTTGGGCCATGCCGGCGAAACGTTTTTTACTGTTTCCTGTCGCACAACCCTGAAGGCCGAAGTGGTGCTTGACTGCAATGGCCGGAAGTATGCGTCCGCGCCTGCCCTGATACACACGTTCAAGGTCGAAGACCTCAAGCCCGCAACGCCCTATTCCTATTCGCTCCACGCCCGCCTTGCAGCGCAGGGGAAAGACCTCGTATCGACACCCGAATACACCACCCGAACCTTGCCCGCCACCGAACCCTTTGTCTTTGCCGCACTCGGTGACAGCCGCACACGCCCCAAGGAGTGGGCCAAGGTCGGTGCCGCCGTCGCCAAGGCCAATCCCGTATTCTCCGTGTTTGTCGGCGATATGGTTACCGACGGGCGAAGCGATTCCCAGTGGGACGAGCAATATTTCGGCCCGGCAAAAAACTATTTCGCGACCATTCCCTACTACCCCGTCATCGGAAACCACGAACAAAACGCTCCGCTGTTCTTGAAACTTTTCCAGACCCCTGGCGGCGAAACCACTTGGTCGCAAACCGTTGGTCCGGTTCTTCTGATCGGGATTGACGGCTCGAAGGATTGGTCGAAAGAGAGTCCTCAGACAAAATGGATGGAAGACCTTTTGGAAAAATCGAAGGCGAAATACATTTTTCTCTTCAGCCACTATCCCGCATGGACGTCCGGGGGCCACGGCGGTTTGACCGACGGCCTTCCGAAGGAACGCCCTATTCGCGAGGCCCAAACCATCCTCATGCCGTTGCTTAAGAAATATAATGCGGCGGCCATGATTGCCGGGCACGACCACTTCTACGAACGGTCGGAACCGACCAACGGCGTGACGATGATCATCAGCGGCGGCGCGGGTGCGCCCCTGTACGGCAAATCCAAGACCGCCGAACAACAGAATCCCCACTCCAAGATCTTCGTCAGTCAGCTGCATTACTGCCTCTTCTCAGTAACCGATGAGACCTGCACCATGAAAGCCATTACGCCGGAGGGCGAGATCATCGATACGTGCCAATGGCCCGCTCGCGCTGTAAAATAAAACAGGCTCAATTCGGCGGAGAGTCGATCCGGTGGAAGGTGGCACTGCTTTGTACATGGCCCCCTTTAGATGCGATTGAAGCAACCGCTTTTATGTATCATCGAACTCGTAGCGAAATGGGTTCAATCAGGCGACTTGCTCGTTGCCCGCCTTTTTCATCATAAACCACTTCATC
>JAUXCB010000041.1 GCA_030619095.1 Verrucomicrobiota bacterium
CCTAAGACCGCTTGGCCTCCGACTTCAAGGTCAAACCTGTGTGCTGGCCCTCGGATTTTCACATGAAATCAAATATGAAATTCCCGCTGGAATCACTGTGGAAGTGGATAAGGCAGGCGTTGCATTAAAAATCTCAGGGCACGATAAGGCCCTCGTCGGACAGGTTGCTGCGCGCATCCGTCTGTTCTCGCCCGCTGAGCCCTATAAGGGCAAAGGCGTGAAATACAAAGGCGAACAGATCCGTCGCAAAGAAGGTAAGGCAGTGGCGTAATCATGAAGGTCAAAAACAAAGCAGATTATCGGAAGCGCAGACACCTTCGTTTGCGGAACAAAATCAAGGGAACTGCCGACCGTCCTCGGATGGCCGTCTATGTCTCCAATCGCTATCTTTACGTGCAGGTGATCAATGACGACGCGCAGAAAACGCTCTGCTCGGCCTCTTCTCTGGGCGAAAGCAATACAGTCGAAGCCGCCAAAGTTCTCGGTACAAAGATTGCCGAAGCCGCCAAGGCGCAGGGAGTTTCCCGTGTCGCGTTCGATCGCGGCGGGTTTTCTTTTGGTTCGCGTCTGCGGGCTCTGTCGGACAGTGCTCGTGAAGCCGGCCTCGACTTTTAATTTATGTAAATAGGAGTGACTCGCTGTGGCTAGAAAATTCGAAAAAAGAGAAGAAAAGAAATCCGAGTTCGAGGAACGCGTGGTTCACATTAACCGAAACTCAAAAGTGGTTAAGGGTGGACGTCGTTTCAGTTTTGGCGCGCTTGTCGTCGTGGGGGATGGCAAAGGCCGCGTTGGATATGGCCTTGGCAAAGCCAATGAAGTGGCCGATTCCATTCGCAAAGGGGGCGAAGCCGCCAAACGCGCAATGGTTCCGGTCACGATGAGAGGCACCACCATTCCTCACGAAGCGCTCGGCGAATATGGCGGCGCGCAGGTTCTTTTGCGTCCGGCCTCCGAAGGGACCGGTGTGATTGCCGGTGGATCTTGTCGCGCAATTCTCGAGCTGGCCGGTGTGCGCGATGTTCTCGCTAAATCACTCGGCAGCAACAATAAATTGAACGTAACCAAAGCAACCATGGTCGCTCTCGGTACCCTGCGTACGCGGGAAGAGGCGTTGGCGGCTCGCGGAAAGTAAAAAAGAGGTTTTCGAAATGAACTTGCATTCACTCAAACCGGCAGAGGGGTCCACTCATCGAAAAATCCGTGTTGGACGCGGACGGGCTTCAGGAAAAGGGAAAACCAGTGCGCGCGGACAGAAGGGTCAGATGTCCCGTTCCGGTTCCGGGCACAAACCGCTCTTTGAAGGGGGTCAGATGCCTATGGTACGCCGTATTCCAAAGCGCGGCTTTACCAATTTCACCCGAAAAATATTCGCGCCGGTCAACCTGACCGCTCTGGATGCTTTTGCTGAGGGTGCTGAAGTCACCGTAGAAACCCTGCGGGAGGCCGGCTGGGTCAAGGGCCGCTGGGATGGTGTAAAAATTCTTGGAACCGGTGAAATCAGCAAGAAGCTTTCTATTAAAGCCAATGCGTTCAGCGCAGCGGCCAAAGAAAAAATCGAAGCCGCCGGCGGTACCTGCGAAACCGTCTAACCATTCACTCTAGAGGGGTTGCCCGATGTTTTCCGCCTTTATAAACAGTTTTAAGATTCAGGAGTTGCGTCAGCGAATTCTGTTCACTTTGGGAATCATTTTTCTTTGTCGTCTACTGGCTAACATCCCGATTGCCGGTGTCGACTTCGGAATGATCACCGAACAGATCAAAGCTCAGGCTGCAGGCGGAGCCGGAGTCGGATTCCTTGATATGTTCAACCTTTTCAGCGGGGGTGCGGTCAAAAACTGTGCGGTCGGCGCGCTGGGCATCATGCCTTATATCAGCGCATCGATCATCATCCAACTGATGACCGCCGTGGTTCCGTTCCTCGAAAAGCTCGCCCGTGAAGGCGAATCCGGACGGGCAAAAATCACACAGTACACCCGTTACCTCACGGTCATCCTTTGCTCCTTCCAGGCATTCATGCTGGCTAGCGCGTTGCAAAGTAATGGCCTCGGATTCTTTGACCCGGCGATCGTCCGGATTCCCGGCCCCGGTTTCATTCTGCTCACCGTCATGACCATCACAACCGGAACCCTGCTGATGATGTGGCTTGGCGAGCAGATCACCGAGCGCGGAATCGGCCAGGGGATTTCCATTATTATCACAGTGAATATCATCAGTCGTCTCCCCATGGCGGTTGGTGCCATGATCAGCATGTTCAAACCGGTTGACGGGGTGGTTCGCCACTCTCCTTTCATGGCTGCCAGTATGCTTATCATGATTCTGGTCGTGATTGCCGGGGTCATCGCCGTCACACAGGCTCAGCAGAAGATTCCTGTTCAATACGCCAAGCGTGTTGTTGGGCGAAAAGTTTACGGCGGACAGCACACCTTTATGCCGTTGCGCGTCAACTACGCCGGGGTGATGCCAATCATTTTCGCACAAGCTATCCTCATGTTTCCCGGTAAAATCCTAAACATGATGCCCTGGCCCGCGGCTAAACAGCTCGGCGCGGCGTTTGCTTACGGAACCCCGCTTTATATGACTGTTTTCGGTCTTATGATTTTGTTCTTCTCCTACTTTTGGGTTGCTACGCAGTTCAACCCCGTTCAGATTGCCGACGATCTCAAAAAAGGCGGAGGGTACATCCCCGGTATTCGTCCCGGAACACCGACTGCTGAATTTCTTGACCGCACCATGACCCGCCTCACGCTGGCCGGCGCGCTTTTTTTGACCCTCATCGCCGTGATGCCGACTATCGTTTCCAAGCAGTTCAGTATTCCCGGTATGGTTGCCTCATTCTTTGGCGGAACCAGCTTGCTGATTATGGTCGGGGTGATGCTCGATACCATGCGCCAGATCGAGTCCCACCTGCTTATGCGCCACTACGATGGGTTCCTTAAAAAAGGCAAGATCAAGTCCGGAAGAAGGTAAGTGATGGAAGCAATCATCCTGCTGGGAGGCCCCGGAGCCGGTAAGGGAACTCTGGCGGAAGAGTTGATGCGGCAGGCCGGCTATCTCCACGTTTCGACCGGCGATATGCTCCGCGCTGCGGTTCAGTCCGGCAGTGAAGTGGGCCGCGAAGCCAAACCCTGTATGGAAGCTGGCGAACTTGTTTCCGACTCGATCATTCTCAAGATTATAAAAGAGCGGATCAAACAGGAAGGGCCTGAGGCCCAATTCATGTTCGATGGCTTTCCCCGTACCATGGATCAGGCGAAGGCGCTGGATGTGCTGTTTGCGGAAATCGGAGGAACCATTTCCCACGTATTTAACCTAATGGTTTTGAGCGAAACATTGCTCGCTCGTCTCACTGGACGCCGAGTATGTAAGAGTTGCGGGGCCGTTTATCACATGGCCAACAAGCCCCCGAAACAGGAAGGGGTTTGCGATGTGGATGGCGGCGAACTCTACCAACGTGCCGATGATAGCGAGGCAACCATTCTCAACCGTCTCGAAATCTATGAAAAACAGACCGCGCCGCTAATCGATTACTACCAGAAGAAACAATTGTTGCGAGACATCAATGCCAGTGGAACCATGGCTGAAACCGATGCCGCCGTTATGAACGTGCTGAATACCTGAGGGGGGTGCAATGATCCTAATCAAATCAGCCTCTGAACTCGAAGCCATGCGCCGCGTCAACCAGATGACCGCTCGTGTGCGCAATGCCGTCGCCGCCTATGTAAAGCCCGGTATCACCACCCTCGAACTCGGAAACCTCGCGCAAAAAATGATCCGAGAAATGGGTGGAACCAGTGCTTTCTACGGCTACTACGGATTTCCCGGACAAATTTGCGTTTCTATAAATGATGAAGTCGTCCACGGCATTCCCGGCCGACGCATCATCCAGGAAGGCGACCTCGTTAGTATTGACACCGGAGTTTCTTTCGGAGGCTTCGTGGGCGACACCGCCACCACCGCGGTTGCTGGTAAAATCGATGGCGAAAAACAACGGCTTCTCGATGTCACCCAAGCCGCCCTTGCTGCGGGGATCGCCAAAGCGGTTGAGGGAAATCGTATCGGCGATATTTCTCATGCCATCCAAACGGTTGTCGAAGAGGCCGGATTTTCCATTGTCCGCGACTTCGTTGGCCACGGTATCGGAAAAGAGATGCATGAAGACCCCCAAATTCCAAATTTTGGAAAGCCCGGCCGCGGTCCGAAGCTCAAAGCGGGCATGACTCTTTCCATTGAGCCGATGGTCAATCTCGGAGCCGAAAAAGTCCGGGTGCTCGATGATCAATGGACCGTCGTCACCAAAGATGGCTCCCCCTCCGCGCATTTCGAACACACCGTCGCCATCGGCAAAACCAAAGCCGAAATTCTGACACTCCCGCAAAGGACTCCGAGTCTATTTTAGCCATTAAATGACGGATGATTTTAGCACATATTGTGCTTTTGGATGGGCGAGGGTTCAACATGTTGAAAAAGTGGCTTTCCTGAAAAACGAAATCTCTTTATACTCCAAGTATGAAAACCTTCATTCTGGATACCAATGTCCTGATTCACGACCCCACTGCCTACCGCCAATTTAAAGAGAATAATGTCATTATTCCTCTGAAGGTTCTGGAGGAAATTGATCAATTTAAGCGCGAGCTCAGTGAGCGCGGGCGCAGTGCCCGTACGGTTTCGCGTTCGCTGGATGAGTTGCGAAAGGCCGGAAGGCTCTCCGATGGCGTGCAACTTGAGGGTGGTGGAACCATCCGAGTGCTTTTCGCGGATAAGGATGATCCGTTTTCGGTGGGGCTTTCTGCCGACGACCTGATTGTCAAGTTGGCTGTCGAACTTCAAAAATCCCGGCCTGACGAAAAATGCACCGTGGTGAGCAAGGACATCAATTTGCGGTTGAAGGCGGATGCCCTGGGTCTGGACGCCGAGGATTATGAAAATGGGAATCACCGTGAGGAAGATGAGACCTATACCGGTCAGGCGGTGCTGGATGCGGATGCAGAGGCGATTGGGTTCTTTGCGAAGGAGGGCCACGCGGTGATCCCCGGTATGGAGGAGTTGGTTGCCAATCAGTATGTGACGTTACAGAACCCGAATGACCCCAAGCAGACAATGCTGGGGCGGTACGATACGGAGACGCATCGCGTGGTGAAGCTACTCACGATCGATAATAACGCGCCCATTACCCCGCGCAACCGCGAGCAGCGCTTTGCAATGGATGCGCTGCTGAACAATAAAATCAAGTTGGTTACGCTTTCGGGGAAAGCCGGTACCGGGAAAACCCTGTTGGCGATCGCGGCGGGACACCATCAGGTGATGGATACCAGACAGTACAAACGTTTGTTGGTTTCACGTCCAATTTTTCCGATGGGTAAGGATCTCGGTTATCTGCCCGGGTCGGTGGAGGAAAAACTCGATCCCTGGATGCAGCCGATTCATGACGCATTGTCGCTGATCGTTCACAGTCGAACCAGCCATGCGAATGTGCAAAACAAAAAAGGCGGCGATATGATTGCCTCCAATCCATTGATTGACGTGGAGCCGCTCACGTATATCCGAGGGCGGAGTATTCCCAACCAGTTTATGATTGTGGATGAATCCCAGAATCTGACACCGCTGGAGGTAAAGACGGTCATTACTCGTGTGGGACACGATACCAAGATTGTTCTGACAGGCGACTTATATCAGATTGATAACCCCTATGTGGACAGCCTTTCGAACGGATTGAGTGCTGCCGTTGAGAAATTCAGGGGGGAAGAGCTGGCCGCGCATATGCTCTTTACCGAAGGGGTTCGTTCCGATCTGGCCGAAAAAGCAGCGAATCTGCTTTAAAGCAGCTTCTCGCCTTTACAATATAGCGTTGGATTTACTACCGTTCCAACCCTTAGATTACAGAAGGGGAATCAAAATGTTCTTTCAGAAAAGTATAAAAAAAATACTCGCGGAGCGTGGATATAAGCATTGTATCAGTGATGGTGAATTTACGCGTCATGCTGACCATGCACGCTATGTGCAATATACCTTCTCCAAAGAATTTATTAAAAAGGATGAAAAAGTCGTTGATATCATCTTTCTCGCGGTTGATATGAATAATGAAAAACTGGTCATTAGTTTTTTTCGAGAGAATGTTTCAGTTGAAAATGGGATTCTGGAAAACGTAAATGTCAGTATCCCGTTAGTTAAGTTTTCAATGGAAGAGTTTGAGAAAAAAATTGATCGCCTACTTCCTAAAAAAGTTTCTTTCCGAAGGCAGGGCATTGGAAAATCAGCAAGTTTTTAGTTAGAGAATAAGGATAAACATGAACGCAGAAAAACTTTTTGCAGACCGCATTGGCGGAGAACAGTTTGGCAAATCGACCGAAATTTATAAATTTGAAAAAATCAAAAGGGCGAAAGCCAAGGCGCGCGAATTGAATCCTGATTTAGAGATCCTTGATTTTGGTGTGGGTGAGCCCGACCAAATGACTCCTGCGCCGATCCGTGAAGCGCTGAAGGTTGAAGTCGACAGGCCGGAAAATCGCGGCTATTCCGACAACGGAATCCCGGAGTTTAAGCGGGCCGCGGCAAAATATATGGAGAGCTTTTTCGGTGTTGAACTCGATGCGGCGACCGAGATCAACCACAGCATTGGCACCAAGCCCGCGCTTGCTATGCTCCCGCTCGCGTTTGTGAATCCCGGCGATGTGATCTTCCAGACCGTGCCCGGCTATCCGGTGATGGCAACGCATACGAAATATCTGGGCGGTGAGGTTGTCGATATTCCGCTACTCGAAGAGAATGCCTTTCTCCCGGATCTCAAAAGTATTGATCCGGCATTGGCCGACCGCTGTAAGCTGTTCTACATCAACTATCCCAACAACCCGACCGGCGCGGTCGCGACCGATGAGTTTTATGACGAGTTGATCGCCTTTGCGCAGAAGCACAATATTCTCATCGTGCAGGACGCACCGTACGCCACGCTGGTCTACGGCGATGAACGCAAATCGATTCTTCAGCGTCCCGGTGCCAAAGAGTGCTGCCTTGAGCTGCACTCAATGTCCAAGGCGTACAATATGACCGGCTGGCGTTTGGCCTTTTTCTGCGGCGCGTCATGGGCCGTTGACGCACTGGCAAACATCAAAGACAACTGCGACAGCGGGCAGTTTAAAGCCATTCAGCATGCCGCTTGTGTAGGAATCGCCGATGCAAGCCTCGCCGAAGGCATCCGCGTTCACTATGAAAAACGCCTGCGTAAAATGGTTGATGTGTTGCGAGAGGTCGGGTTTGACGCGCAGATGCCGGGCGGTACGTTTTATCTCTACGTGAAAGCACCGAAGGGGGCGGGCAATGTCACGTTTGCCAACGCGGAGGAGGCGTCGCTTTATTTGATCGAGAATTTTGGTATTTCTACGGTGCCATGGGATAACACCGGTCCGTTCATCCGCTTCGGTGCCGTGTTCGAGTCCGCCGGCGATGCGGACGATGAGCGCGTGCTCAATGAGCTCGGTGCTCGTCTGGCCAAGGCGGACCTGAAGTTTTAGCAACTGCGTTGCGACTTGCTTAGGGCCTGTCTGCTTGAAATTCCCGGCAGATCGCCGGGAGTCTTTTGTTTAAAAGGTATGAGTGAAGTTGATCTGCCAATAATCAATAACTACCAACGAATAACCGGCAACGGAGTTGCCTAGTCTTCTTCACTGAAGGTAATGCGATCAAGAATCCTGTCGGCTCCATCCGGCAGGGTTCCTTCGTGATAGAAGGCCTTGATGATTTCCAAGGCTTGGAAACTTTCATCCAGTTGTTTTTCCAAGGTTTGGAAATCCGCCTGATCTAGTTTTTCTTCCTGAAGGATTTCGGACAGCGGCGCGTCGCCGATTGCATTTCGGGTGGCATGGGCGGGTAGGGCTCCCAGAACCCGCATAATTTTTGCGTGGATCTCGTCGGGTTGATAATAGATGTGATCCGCGCAGAAATATTCGTAGCAGACCGTCGGCCGGCCGATCTCAATTCCGCAGCCGGTCGGGGTTAAAAAGCCGTACGCATCGCTATCGAGCTCCGTACGCTTATTGATCAGGCGCAGAAAAGGACTCTCGATCGCTTCTTCGCAGATGTCGGCCCGACAGCAGATTTGGGTGCATTGCGAGCAGAGCGAATTGCAAAGTCCGGTAACGAGCTTCTGCACCTCGCGTTCCAATTCAATATAGCGTCCGATAAAACGTTGCAGAGGCTTGTTCATAACGATGGATTATGGGGATATGGTGAATCCAGATTGACGATCGTCAATCTGGATTTGCAGTTTGGAGGAATTTGAGTATGTCGGAGACGATTTCCTTTTTCGGTGTTTTCATGAACGACGCTGTTTTTTCGTCCCAATAGACTTCATAAACCTCGGAAGTCAGTTCGGGCTCGGGGAGTCCTTTTTCCAAGGCTTGGAAAAGAGTCTGTTTGCGAACGGCCTCTTGCAGGGGCGGGATGGCTCCGTCAGGGAATTGATTCTCAACCAGAAGCTGGGCCATCGCTAGATTTCGGTCTGTCTCGATTTTGAGTTTTTTCATCCGAGCTTTCACTGCGTTGGGGAGCTCCTGTTTTTGCAGAGCCGGATAGAGTGGACGGGTTTGCCCTGTGGTTTGCAGTAGCCCGGATTCAATCAGCCGAGCCAGGGTTTCCGCTGTCTGGCGGTCGAGAATTTCAATGGCTCGGGTTTCGCCGAATATTTTGCGCGAGATCGATTCGATTCGCTCTTTGAGCTGAGTGACATTTCCATCAACGGTGATGACGATTTTCGACTGCCCGTTCGCGGTGCGTTCTTCGCATCCGAGCAGGGTGTCGCCCAGTTCGGCGGCGAGTTTTTCGGCGAAGGCAAGGGGTTGTTCTGTAACAGGGACGACCTTCGGTCTTTTTCCGGCATCCGGCTTTTCCATGAGTTGTTCGAGCCGCTCGAAGAATTTCTGTCCGCTGCCTTTCATTTTAACATCGCTGAATTCGCCGATGCGGTCGAGTACGGCATCGGCCAGACCCTGTTTGTTCGCGAGCGTTTCAATCATCCGGTGCTCGATGGTTTTTTCGGAGACAAGGTTAACAACCGTAACTTGCCGTTCTTGATGCTTTCGCCAGACGCGGGC
>JAUXCB010000094.1 GCA_030619095.1 Verrucomicrobiota bacterium
CCTCTTCGATGACAGTCACACCGCAAAGGAAACCATATGAACAATCTGCTGAAACAATTTGAAGAAACCGGAGCCCTTCTCAACGGTCATTTTGAACTCCGGTCCGGACTTCACTCCGACCAGTTTTTTCAATGCGCACTCCTTCTGCAGTATCCCCGTGTAGCCGGAGAGGTTTGCGAGGCGTTGGTCGAAAAAATAAAACAGGAGCTTGGTGATCTGGAGATCGATACGGTCATCGCACCAGCTCTCGGTGGCATTTCGGTTGGGCACGAAGTGGGGCGCTCGCTGGGCGTCCGTTTTATTTTTGCGGAAAAAGATGCAGAGGGCGCGTTGCAAATGCGCCGCTTTAAAATTAAAGAGGGCGAACGCTTTCTGGTGGCAGAGGATGTGATTACCCGCGGTGGACGCGTTCAGGAAACCGTTGATATTGTTGAGCAGCATGGCGGGGTGGTGCAGGCCATCGGTGTGCTGGTCAACCGCAGTGGCGGCAAGGCGCGATTCACAGCACCACTGGTCAGTCTGCTGGAGATGGAGCCCGTTGCGTGGGATCCCAGCGAGTGCCCCCTTTGCAAAGAGGGCAAGCCGTTGGCGCACCCGGGTAGTTGAACCGAAGAACACCGAACAAGGAATATCGAATTCTGAAGTTTTAAAAATTCTTTCCTTCAGCATTCCTTGTTCGATATTCAATATTCTACGGTTCTTTTAGGTTGCCGGGGATGGGGTTTGCCCTTATTCTTTCTCGCCTGTTTTTGTCCCATATAAACCGGAGTTCGAACTATGGCCCATCCGCTCGAAGCACTGCTTGTTCTGCAGGGAAAAGACCGCAAAATCTCAAGACTGCAACGTGAGATTCGCGACATCCCCGTTCGGAAGGCCGAAGTAGAAACACAGCTTGAGCATGCCAAAACCAAACTCGCCGCTGCCCGCGAAGCCCAGATGAAGGTTGAAAGCGACCTCAAACAACTCGAGATCGAGGTGGAGGCCCATCGCGAAAAAATTATCCGCTATAAGCAGCAGCAGATGGAGGCCAAAACCAACGACCAGTATCGCGCACTCCTCCACGAAGTCGCCGCCGAAGAAAAGAACATCTCAGAACTCGAAGACAGCGAAATCGAACTGATGGAACAGCTCGATGTTTCCAAAAAGGCGATCAGCGAGCGAGAGGCGGAGCTCAAAGAGGAAGAGGACGGAATTCGTGAAGAGCAGGAAATGCTCATGGAACGGCTCGCTGAAGTGCAGGAAGATCTCGAAGAGCTGAAGACCGAACGCGAACGAACGGCCTCAAATTGCGAGGGATCTCTCGTTAAAAAATATGAACGTCTTTATGCAAACAAACGTGATTTTGCAGTTGTCCGGGTCGAAAACAGCCATTGTAAAGGGTGCAATATGCGGCTCCCTCCGCAGGTGGTGAACGATTCACTCAACCCCGCCAAGCTGGTGGTCTGTAACTACTGCGGACGTATGCTGGTGAATCTCTAATATGCAGCCGAAGGCATCGGCTACATCCGGTTTTCTAAACAGCGGAAAAACGAACAGAACGATTTCCAAGGTTTAGAAACTTTTATTTCGCCGCGGTGGGCTGGATGGCGTATCTTCCTCCGTTGCAGGCAGAGTGTATCGGCCGCTCTTCTTCGGGAGGGAGGAAAGTCCGGACTCCGCAGGGCAGGACGTTCCGTGGAACACGCGGGAACTCGTGTGCGATATCGCACGAGATGGAAAGTGCCACAGAAAATGAACCGCCTCGCAAGAGGTAAGGGTGAAAAGGTGGGGTAAGAGCCCACCGCTCCAAGGGTAACCGCGGAGGCAGGGTAAACCCCGTCCGGAGCAAGATCAAATAGGGAACAAGGAGCGGCCCGCTCCACTTGAGTTCCGGGTTGATTGCACTAGATAAATGGTCGTGCCTTCGGGTAACAGAATCCGGCTTACCGCTCTGCCTGCACTTTTTTTCATTTCAGCTTGGAGCGGATGCGCGGATCGAGCGGAAGCCCCATCGGTTCTCCAATGGAAATTTTTGAAAACTCAAAATGGTGGGGGTTCAAGAGATAGTTTCGTTCGTGGGGAACCACGGCACTTGGAACACACAAAATAGCCGAACGACTTTCCTGAGACCATAGGTCGCCAATTCTTTTACTCAAAGAGAGAGGCGGAGCCGCATCCCAAAAGGGAGGAAGCTCTTCGAGAGGAATGGTTTGAACGAGGGATGGGCTGAATTGGACCGGGATGATCTTGAAACAGTTCAGTAAGCTATTCATTTCCAGATGTACAATCATTTCCAGCAGGGCGAGGGAGAGTGTTCCCGCTGTGTAGATGATGGGTGTTCCTTCAGTTCCACCGACCGCCGAACAAGCGCGCACCTTCGCCGTCAAAGGCGGATGCCATATAGTCTGTATGCACGATGCGCCAGGATTGAATCATTAACAGAATATCCCGTGCCCCAGTCGGCGGAGCTGCTTTTCCACCTCCTGCGCCCCCGGCTCCGTATCGGCATAGCTGAGAGGGGTTTCGCCCCCGAATATTTCTTTGGGTATGGCGAACCATTGCTGAACGGCATGGGCTTCTTTGAAAAGGTTCAGCGCAATTTTGAATAACCGACCCAGGCGATAGACTCGTTCCGATTCATCGGTATTGAATCGACCGCTTTTCCGCCGCCGATTGAGTGTTCGGGGGTTGATGTTTAATATTTTCGCCATGCGGGGGATGGGGACATCGAATTCTTGACGAAGGGTGTCGAAACTCTGGACGGGGAGGCCCCGTTTGATTTGAGCAATGATATCCCGGCGAGTATGGACTGCGTAGCCAATCAGGCTCAGGGGTTCTTCGACCATCATGACTGCGGGTTCATTTTCTGGATACGTCGCTTTCTTTTTCACATCTCGCCTCCGCCATATGTCTTTTTATATACGACACTTGGCATCAAGGTGCAAGTTCTTTTTTAACCCGTTCCGAATAATGCTTCGAATCACCCCATTCGTTGAAGCCGATGGTTTCGCCAATGCCAGTGATACGGCGACTCAGGCATCCGCGGCACATAGATGAGTTTTCATCGGTGCAGGGTTTGTTGTCGTAGAGCGTGTAATTCGGGCGGAACCCGGTTTCAGTGACGTTGGGCATAATGACGTTGGCACCGCACTTGAGTCCCATTTCACGGCCGGTGTGTTCGAGTGCTTGCAGAGCGGTTGCTGCGGCAATATTGATATCTTTGAGTACAATGCGGGTGACCGCGATCATTTTGAGCCCGAGCGTCAACGCATTCATTTTCTGCTCATCGGTATAGGGTGGGATTTTTTCACCCATCGGGGTGTCGCGGTGCGGGATGTAGGGGCCCATACCGATCATATCGACATCGATTTTTTTCATAAAGAGGATGTCGTTCACAAGGTCTTCGCTCGTTTGACCGGGCAGGGCCATCATCACGCCGGTGCCGACCTGCCAGCCGGTTTTTTTGAGCAGGGCGAGGCAATGCTTGCGCTCTTCGAGATCGTGATCTTCCGGATGCAGTTTTCGATACAGCTTCGGGTTGGTGGTTTCGATGCGCAGCAGGTAGCGGTGCGCGCCCGCCTCGCGCCAGCGGCGGTAGGTTTCTTCCGTTTGCTCGCCGAGCGAGAGCGTGATGCCCAGTTTTCCGCCGGTTTCTTTTTTAATGCGCCGCACAACCCTCTCAATCATCTCGATAAAGGCCGCATCCTGCCGCTCGCCGGACTGGATGACGACCGAGCCGTATTCGTTTTCAAACGCCCAGAGTGCCTCGCGGACGATTTCCTCTTCGTCCATCTGGAAGCGTTCGACCTGCGTGTTGCTTTTGCGGATTCCGCAGTAGCAGCAGTCTTTGATGCAGATATTGCTACACTCGATGATGCCGCGGAAATAAGCGACCTGGCCGACATTCTTCGTCTTTACCCGGTAGGCGCAGTCGTAGAGCGCCTGCAATTCGGCGGGATCGCTGATTTCCAGCAACGCCTGAATTTCTGCAGGAGCCAGTTCTTCACCCCGATCCGCTTTATCTGAAATCTGATTAATCATAATGTTCACCACGTGTTTTTGAACCGCCAAGACGCCAAGAATAAGAAAAGAGAGTTGCCCGCGAATCACACGAATGAACACGAATCAGAATAGAGATAAACAGTGGTGGTTGAAAAGAAGCCCTCATTCACAAACCGGTTTGTGAATGCGCGTTTCTCATTCAAACGACTCCTGTTGTGCAGGAGGTTGTCTTCGGCAGTGCTGTTTATTTCCAACATCCTGATCATCCTGTAATTCTGTCTGAATATTTTTTGTGGCTTTTTGTGTTTTTCGTGGCGGTTAGAAATATAAATCTCTCTGGCCGTCTTTAATCTGGGCAATGCGTTCCAACAGTTGAAGCTTTTGGTCGCCTTCGGGCATACGTTCTAGTTCGCGCTCGATCTGTTTCATCCCCGAAACTTTTGTCTCGGGGGAGGAGTAGTCCTCCATATATTCCAGAAAGGTCAGCACCGCATTGGGGGTGCAAAATCGTTTCACGAAACCGGGGATGGCAAATTCCATAAAATGCTCGCCCGTGCGGCCGAGGCGGTAGCATCCGGTGCAGAAGCTGGGGATAAAGTCGGCTTCGCACAGTTCGCGGATCACCTGATCGAGAGAACGGCCGTCGTTGAGGACGAACTGGCTCTTTTTATAGGCCTCTTCGTCGTTTTGCGAGTAAGCCCCGATTCCGATGTCGGAGCCGGCATCAATCTGTGAGACCCCGAATTCGATGATTTCGTTACGCAATTCGACGGACTCGCGGCAGGTGAGAATTAGTCCGGTGTAGGGTACGGCGAGACGCAGGATCGCAATGAGACGTTTGAAGTCGTAGTCGCTCACTTCGTGCGGCGGGCGGTCGCACAGGTCGGTGCCGATGGCCGGCTCAATGCGCGGGAAGCTGATTGTATGCGGCCCGACGTTGAATTTTTCTTCCAGATGAATGGTGTGGTAGAGCAGGGCCATCGTTTCAAAACGCCAATTGAAGAGCCCCATCAGCGCGCCGATTCCGATATCGTCGATTCCGGCCTCTTGTGCGCGGTCGAGCCCGTGCAGGCGCCAGAGGTAGTCGCTCTTCGGCCCCGACGGATGCATCGCCTGATAGGTTTCCGGATGGTAAGTCTCCTGAAAAATCTGGTAGGTACCGATTCCGGCCGACTTCACTTTTTTAAAGCCCTCCACATCCAGCGGTGCGGCGTTGATATTTACGCGGCGGATTTCGCCGTTGCCGTGTTTTTGTTTGTACACCTCCTGCACGGAGTCGTGAATAAACTGAGCCCCGTAATGCGGGTGCTCGCCATAGACCAGAATCAACCGCTTGTGGCCGCGCTTCACCAGCGCTTCGACTTCGCCGTCCAGCTCCTGAAGCGTCAGGGTTTTACGCAACACATCCGGGTTGCTGCTTCGGAAGCCGCAATATTGACAGTCGTTGACGCATTCGTTGCCGATGTAGAGCGGGGCGAAGAGGACAATTCGATTGCCGTAGACGCGTTTTTTCAACTCGCGTGCGCCCTCAAAAATTTCTTCAACCAGCGCGGGATCCTCGGCATTGATCAGCACCGCCATCTCTTCGGGATCGAGGCGGTTTTTTGCCAGCGACTTGGCAATAATCTCGCGCACTCGTTCCGGCAAAGGGTTTTTCGTGTTTTCCAATAGTTGGAAAATTTCCTCTTCGGGAATAAAGCTTTTTAATCCGGTCGTATCGATTTTCATAATATTCTTTCTAACCGCCAAGACGCCAAGAATGTTGGATTACCTGGTCAGTGCGATCCGTTTGATACCGTGTTTTAAAAGTGATGTGTTGAAATTGATTAGGAGGCCTAAGGGCAATCCTGTGGCTTTTAGATATGAAATGACTTGGGCCGTATGTATTGGTGCTAAAGTCTCCACTGCTTTCAGTTCTACCACCAGTAGGCCGTCGACAAGGAAGTCAAGTCGTGCTTGTCCAATAGGTGAGCCCTTATAGTTAACATCGATAATTTTTTGTTTTTCAAATGGAATATTTCTTAAGGTCAGCTCTGTTGCAAGGGCCTCCTCGTAAACGGATTCTAAATATCCGGGGCCAAGAGTTCGATGTACTTCAATGCATGCATCAACAACGACTTTTGCGATTGCATCGACTTTTGCAGAAGGCTCATTCATTGGCTTGTTCTCCAGATATATTCTTGGCGTTCTTGGCGGTTCGTTCATACGCATCCAGTGCGGCGGGGAAGGGCGAGAGTACGCGCTTGAGCACGCCCTGCGTCTGGGAAATACAAAGTCCGTAGTTGGTGATCGGCACGCCTGCCGCCTCGCATTTTTCAATACGCGA
>JAUXCB010000111.1 GCA_030619095.1 Verrucomicrobiota bacterium
GACTTTCCATCTAAAGCAGATACCCGTCTAGCTCCCCTGAGAGCACCTGAGTTTTACCTTCGCCATTTTTTCTTTTGCGTTGAACGCCATGCTTGGCTGCAATTTCATCTAGCTTGCGCTCGATCTCTGGCTGTCTTTCAAACGCCTTTTCTGCGGCTTCAAGCAGACGTTTTTTTTCTTTGATGGCTTCCGCACTGCGAACAGGTTTGGATTTGTCTTTGACTGGTTTCAGCTCGCATAGCTGAGGGCGGATTTTTTCGAGCTTTTTTGCCCACTTGATCTTTGGGTCTTCTTTGTTTGCCGTTGTAACAGAGGGTGCCGGAGCTTTGGCTTTGTCTTCCTCCGACTTCAGCCATTCCTCAAAAGTCAGGACATCCATTTCCGGCATACCCGCCTCGCGCTGAACTCGGTTAAAGTTTTCCTGTGATTTTACAGTGGCATTATATGCCGTTAATTGCTTCGGCGTCTGCGCCTGAGATGAAATGAATGCGCATGATAATATGATCGAACCAACCAGCGTTTTCTTCATCAGCTCTCCTTGTTTTTTATTTTCATTCGCTAACGGCGGCGGATGAGCCGCTAGCGAGGTTGAACTGTAGCAGGCTTGCTTGCGGAGGTCTAGCTCACGAAGTCGGCTCCATTGCATGGTTAGGTGGAGCGCGAAGCGAGGAACCTACCTGCAATGGCGAAGCAGCCGCCGTTAGGATGAGATCGCATTCAGCGACTGAGCACAGATCTTTTTTCGAGTTTTCTTTTCCTAACCCAGACCGTATACTTGATTCATTAAACAGGGAGTCTTCACAATTTTGATTAAAAAAATTCAGAATTTTCTACAACAGGATCTCTGGGATCTTGAACCCTCGGCGCTCACCAAAACTCGTGCTTCAGGGCTCAAATTCCTGCGCATCTGCATACTTGTCGTCAAAGGCTTCAAAGAAGACAAATGCCCGTTGCACGCCGCCGCGCTAACCTTTATTTCTGTCATGGCACTCGTCCCCTTCCTCGTCATCCTCTTCGCCATCGCCAAAGGGTTCGGAATCGACAAAGCGAGCGAACTGCTACTCGAGAAAACGGCTGAAATGCCGGAAGCTCTGCAGCAGGCTGTCACCAACCTCATCAGCGCTGTCGAGTCGGCTAGTGCAGGTGCCATGGGTGGAGTCGGGGGGATCATTTTTATGTGGGTCGCCATCAAAATGCTCAGCAATATTGAAGAGACGTTCAATCTGGTCTGGGGGGTAAAAACCCCGCGCTCGCTGATTGACAAGATTCGCAACTACATTGTCATCATGGTCGTGGCTCCGATTTTGCTTATTGTCTCCAACGCCAGCCAACCGGTCATCATGGGCTTTGCCAGCCATCTTGAATGGATGGGGCCGCTTCTCAAGCTCGGCCTGCAGGCGGTGCCGGTTCTGACCATGGCCCTCGCCTTCAGCATTTTTTATCTCTTCCTGCCCAACACCAAAGTAAAATTTCCCGCCGCCTTTCTCGGCGCACTCGTTGCCGCACTGCTCTCGGTTCTCTTCCAGTACGGCATGATCGAACTCGGAGTCGGCGTCACCAAATATAACAAAACGTATGGAACACTGGCCGCGATTCCACTTTTCCTCTTCTGGGTGCAAATCAGCTGGATGATCCTGCTGATGGGAGCCGAAGTCGCCTTCTCCGTCCAAAATGCCGGAACGTACGCACGCGAGCGGCTCGCCATCACGCCCAGTGCCCGTGCCCGCCTCTACCTCGCGGGCGCACTCATGAAGCGTGTCACCGATAAATTTGAATCGCCTGAGGCCCCGTTCGATATCGTCGCCTACGGCACCGACAACCGAATCCCGATTCGGCTGATCAACGATGTCATCAGCACCCTCGCGCAGGCCGGACTCGTCGCCGAATCCGCCGAGCACCCCGGAGGCTACACCCTGCTGCGCGATCCGCTCAACATTTCCGCCCGGGATATCGCCGATGCCATTCTAGACGAAGGGGCCTCCCCCAGAGCGCTCGGCCTCGCCCAGGATTTGCCCCTGTTTGAAAAAATCACTGACGAAAGTTTCCAAACTCTGGAAAAACAGATCCTCAAAGAATTCTAAACCCGCAGGATGAACACCGCGGGTGTCATACATGTTCAAGCATTGGATCAGGCGCAGACAAGTCTCAGAAGTGTGCACCCCGGCTCATTTTCCGATGAGCCAATAAAATAGAGACCCTCCGCCCGTTTCACAACGCCCCGCCGTTCCAGTTTATCCAAATGCCGTGACAGAGCCGTCGAAGACATGCCCGTTGTCGCCAACAGCTTGATAAACGACAGGGGCGTTCCGTTTAAAGCCCGCACTATTTCAATGCGGCGCTCATGTGTAAACGCTGTTGCCTGACGAATCACGGCATCAAAGGACACCGACCGTTCAAAACATATTCGCAACGCGTCCAGCACTTCGGGCGCAAAGCGAATCGCGCTGTTTGCCTCCGCCCTGTAAATCACCCGCATATCCTCTCTGCGGAATATGATCAGACCGCAGCGGCTCAATGTCTTCAACTGAGTGCTTGCACATGGCTGGGAAACCCCGATGAGAAATCGAGCTTCGTTCACGGACAACTCTCTGTGCTCAAACAGCTCCCATAGCAATCGAAGGCGCGTCTCACACGCAACAACTCGGCACGTTATCCAAAGACCAGGTGGTATTTCCATGCGTACTCTCCATTCCCGTACATTCGAATGTACGGGATCATGTGACTCCATTCAGCTTAAAAAATGCGAAAGGTTGTTTATTATTTCCCCTGCTCAAAGACCGTGGTTTAATCGGCGGCTATGGATTTCAGAAAAGAACTCAACGAAGAGCAGTATGCCGCGGTAACCGCGCAGAACGGTCCATCGCTGGTGATCGCCGCTGCAGGAACCGGAAAAACGCGCACGCTGGTCTACCGCCTCGCCTGGCTGGTGGAAGAATGCGGGCTTGATCCAAGCCACATGTTGCTGCTCACCTTCACCAACAAAGCCGCGCGCGAAATGCTCGACCGCGCCGAAATACTGGTCAACCAACCGTTCACGAGCGGGTACAGCGGAACCTTTCATCACTTCGCCAACCGCCTGCTGCGCGCCCACGCCGACCGCATCGGCTTCGGACGCGACTTCACCATCCTCGACTCCGACGACTCAAAAAAGATGCTCCGCGCCTGCGCCGACGATCTGAAAATGGATAAAAAACATTTTCCGAAGCCGCAAGTGCTCCAGAGCATCTTCGGGGTGATCGGCGGGCAGATGGGCGATCTGGCCGACGGACTGGCCGAGCGCTTTGAAAATACGGAAGTAGACTTCGAGGATGTCATCACAGTGCACGATCTCTACCAGAAACGGAAGAAAGAGCAGAATGCGATGGACTTCGACGATCTGCTCTTCTACGCCCTGCAACTGCTCGAAAAAAACGAACGGATTCTCAAATTCTACCAGCAGGAGTTCCAGTACATCCTCGTCGATGAATATCAGGACACCAACGCCATTCAGGCGCGGACGGTTGAACTGCTGGCGAAGGTCCACCAAAATATTATGGTAGTCGGCGACGACTTCCAGAGCATCTACTCGTGGCGCGGTGCCGATTACCGCAACTTTCTCGATTTTGAACGCCACTACCCCGGCACGCGCGAATTCAAACTCCAGATCAACTATCGAAGTACCCCCGAAATTCTTGAAGTCGCCAATGCGGCGATCGCCGGCAACCCCGAGCAGTTCCAGAAAACCCTGCATGCCGTTCGCGACGAAGGCGCGTCCCCGGTTCTGACCTCACCGCGCGACGGCGGCGCGCAAGCGCGAACCATCATCGAAAAGGTGCAGGAACTTCAGCGCAAAGGAATCTCAACCGCCGATATGTGCGTGCTCTACCGCGCCCATTTCCACGCCATGGAACTGCAGATGGAGCTGGCGCGTGCCTCCATGCCCTACATCGTCACCTCCGGCGTCCGCTTTTTTGGACAGGCCCACATCAAAGATGTCTGCACCGTTCTGCGCATCCTCGTGAACCCCGGCGACGAGCTGGCCTTCACCCGCCTGCTGGAACTTTTTCCGAAGGTCGGAAAAAAAACCTCGATCAAAATTTTTCGCGCCCTCGGCGGACGGGTGAATCTCCAGCGCAAAGAGGTCTGCATGCAAGTCGAGGCGGCTCTGCCCGCCGCCGCGCGCGAGGAGTGGAACAAAGTGAAACCGGTCTTCCTCGCCTATAAAGAGGAAAATCTCGACAGTGACCCCGGCGAAATCGTCTACCGCTTCAACAAAGCCTTCTACAACGAATTCATGGTCGAAAATTTCGACAACTCCAAATACCGCGCCGAGGATATCGACGGGTTGATTGATTTCACCACGAAATTTGAGTCCACCGAGGCGTTCCTGAGCGAGATCGCCCTGCTCACCAACCTCGATGCGGAGACCGGCGCTCCCGCCGAAACGGTTCCGTCCGATTCACTGCGCCTGAGCACCATCCATCAAGCCAAAGGGCTGGAATTCAAAGTCGTCTTTGTTCTCTTCCTCTGTGAAAGCATGTTCCCCGGCCAGAAAGCGATCGAGGAAAGCGGCGACTCCGAAGAGCGGCGGCTCTTCTACGTCGCCGTCACCCGCGCCGAAGACCACCTTTTCCTTTGTTCACCTGAAGTGCGCCGTCAGCGCGACGGAGGCATTATTTTTCTGGAACCGTCCCGCTTTCTTAAAGAAATCCCGCCGCATCTCTTGCAAAAAGAACAGGGATTTTTCTAACGGGTTAACGATTATACCCAGCAGAAAGGCAACGAAGAAATATCTAGGAGAACCCCATGACTGAAAAACAAAAAACCATTATTCTCGATGACTATGAAAACGAAATTCTTGAGGCGTACGAAAGCGGGAAGTTGAAACCGGTAGAGCCGCAGGATGACTATCAGGCAATGGCCCGAAACACGATGAGGAAAAATCGCAAGATCAACATACGCATTTCAGAAAACGATCTCTCCGCTTTGCGCAGAAGAGCTGCGCGGGAAGGCATTCCGTATCAAACCTTAGTGGGAAGCGTTTTGCACAAATTTGCCAGCGGCCTTTTAGCGGATGTGGCATAACCTGTTCCATAACAAAAAAAGGGTTGTCATTCTGTTTTCTCCATATTTGATCGACGGCGAATAAGAGGTTTGACAGCCATCAATATGAGTTTACGTTTATCGGCATCTGTAAAGATCGGGATGAAATGAAAAATGTCGAAGAGTACGTTCGTGAGATCAGGAAAAGTCGGGTAAAGAACTTAGAACCATGTAGCTGACGTTTGCCTGTATTCAGGAAACGTTCTTTTGGCAACGCACAAGGTGAAAAAGAACCCAACGAAGTGTGAGGATTAATTTATGCTGGCAAAAGTGTTTTCGGGTGCGGTGTACGGGGTGGATGCCTACACCGTGGAGATCGAGGTCAACAGCGGCCACGGCGAACCGAAAACGCTGATCGTCGGTCTGCCGGATGCGGCGGTGAAAGAAAGCGAGCACCGCGTCAACACCGCCCTGTTCAACTCCGGCTTCCGTCCGCCCAAGGGACGAATCACCATCAACCTCGCTCCGGCCAGCATTAAAAAGGAAGGGCCAAGCTTCGACCTGCCGATCGCGCTCGGTATGCTAGCGGCCGAAAGCGACATCCAGCCCGACCTGCTCAGCCGCGCCTGCGTGATCGGCGAGCTGGCGCTCTCCGGCGCGGTGCGCAAAGTGCGCGGGGTGCTTCCGATCACGCTGGCGGCCCGCGATGCGGGC
>JAUXCB010000250.1 GCA_030619095.1 Verrucomicrobiota bacterium
AACTGCATTGTGCTCGGACGTGCCGAAGCCTTCGCCTCCAAAAACGGGGTCATCGCCTCGGTGTTCGATGCGCTCGGAATGGGACTTGGCTTTACGCTGGCTCTCGTACTGCTCGGCGGAGCTCGCGAATTCCTAGCCAGCGGATCGCTTTTTCAGATCAAACTGATCGAAGGCTGGACGCAGGACTTCATGCTGATGAGTCAGGCCCCGGGTGCCTTCATTCTGCTCGGAATCTTTCTCGGAATCATCAACTGGGTCAGCATCCGCAAAGCCAAAAAAGAGGGTCGTGAATACGTTCCATCCGGTCTCAATTGCAGCACCTGCAATCTGTGCAGTCTCAGCGACGAGTAAGGTCGGTTTCCACAGATTTTTTTACTAACCGGAAAAGTTGGAATGCGCCCTCTGGAAGAGGGGTCAGGAAAAAGGGGGCAACCTGAGGATTTTAGAAACCACCATCTTGTCCTCTCGTTATTTGCTGTAGGAAATCCAGCATTCTGAAATTCTCAGGCTGGTACCATCCCTTTCCCCCTTTTCCGCGCGTTTCTTATCGGTACACGTCTCGGCGGTTTCCGACTTTCACCACGCAGATGACCAGCTTGTCGTCTTCAATCGTGTAGAGGATGCGGTAGTTTCCCTGACGAATTCGATAGCGCTCCTGTCCAGAAAGCTTTTTTGCCTGGGGAGGGCGGGGGTCGTCCGCAAGTTTTTGGATGGCGGAAAGAATTCGTTGAACGTCCTTCTTTGGAATACTCCGCAGGTCTTTCGCAACCGATTTTTTGACGATGATCTTATAGGATGCCATCGCGCTTCAGCCCCTTTACAAAGCTTTCGAATTCGATCGTCGGCTCTTTTTCCCGGGCGTCGAACGTGGCGAGATCGTCGAGATCTTCCGAGAGTTCGTCACGGACTGCCTTATTGATCAGCTCCGAAACGGATTGTGAGGTTTCTATCGACTGCAAGCGAAGCGCCTTGTGCAGGTCAGGGTCTAAGTAGACCGTTGCTCGTTTGGTTAATGTGCTCATAAGCGTTCTCCATCGTTTCAAGAAAGAGTAACGCTACAACGTTACAACGTCAAGGTGTTGTGGTGATGGGGAAGTCGATCCGCAGAACACCCCGCTTCGCCAAAGGCTTCGCAGGGCAGGCGCAGATAAACGCAGATGGTTTCAATGCTTGGAAATTCGATGTGGAGAGGCTGCCGGAGTCCGAAAATTCAATATTCCATTCTTCCAGTATTCCAACATTCCGCCCGGCTTTGCCGGGCTACCTCTTTCTCCAGTTTTGTTGGCGGAGGGCTTCTTCGTTGGCGGCGGATTCTTTGCGCATGCGGATAAAGTTTTCGTAACGGGCTTTGGCGATGGTTCCGGCTTCGACGGCGGCGATGACCGCACAGCCCTGAGTATTGTGATGTGTGCAGTCCCTGAATTTGCATTCACTTTCGAGCGCGATGATCTCATCAAAGGTTTCGTCGATGCCGGCGGCGGTGTCGAGGTGGCCGAGCTCGCGCATGCCGGGCGTATCAATCATCAAGGAACCGTTTTTGAGTACGATTAATTCGCGCCAGGTGGTGGAGTGGATGCCTTTGCCGTCTTTTTCGCGGACAGGCAGGGTGAAGTATTCATCCTCTTTGCCGAGCAGGCTGTTAATCAGCGTGGTTTTGCCGACGCCGGAGGCTCCAAGGAGACAGTAGGTACTGCCGGGTTTGAGGAGGTGTCTCACGTTGCGCAGACCGGAGCCGGTGGTGTTGCTGAGGGCGAAAGCCGATACGTTCGGAAGGCGTTCTTTTACTTCGGCCAGCCGTTCCTTTAGATCGCTGCTGGACAGTAGATCTTTTTTGGTCAGCAGAACCACCGGCTCAATTCTGCTGTCGTGCACAATGGAGAGATAGCGTTCCAGCTTGCGCAGGTTGAACCCCTTGTCGAGGGTGTGGACGACAAAGGCCGTGTCGATATTGGCGGCAATCAGCTGATAGCCGACTTGCCGCCCGGCCGTTTTTCGTTTCAGTTCCGTTTTTCGTTCCAGCACGGAGTGGATGATGGCGAAGTCACCCTGGTCAAAATCTTTGCAGAGGACCCAGTCGCCGACGGTGAGGTAGTTGCGGTTGGAGCGCGCTTCGTGACGCAGTTTGCCGGTACTTTTGGCGGGACGGGTGGTTTCGCCATCACAGATGTCGCTCCAGCCCTTGTGGATGGCGGTGACGCGCGCAACCGTCCAGCCGTCTCCGGTGGAGAGGTCGGTCTGGTCTTGAAACCAGGAGCTATAGCCAAATTCTTCTAAGGTCATAAGCGAAGAGTTTAACCACGAATGGACACGAATGGACACAAATAATCAGTTCCTGTTCTCAAAATGCATGAATAATCCATTCGTTTTGCGAACAAAAACTAATTCTGGTCGGGGTTCCAAGGTTTGGAAAAGTCAGCGGATTTTTTCTGAACTTTGGGGAACGTTCCGTTTTGTTGAGTTGCGTAAATTGTCTACAGACAAACCGGGCATTTTAAAAAGAGAATTCTTGACAGGCC
>JAUXCB010000221.1 GCA_030619095.1 Verrucomicrobiota bacterium
GATGCCTACACCGAAGACGGAACCTGCTTCGACTCCGCCGACTTCACCGGCATGCCCAACCGCGACGCGATCGGCGCGATGAGCAAAGCCGCCGAAGAAAAGGAATTCGGCAAAGGCACCATCAACTACCGCCTGCGCGACTGGCTCATTTCCCGTCAGCGCTACTGGGGGGCGCCCATCCCGATCGTCTACTGCGAACGCTGCGGCATGATCCCCGTCGTAGATGCCGACCTGCCTGTCCGCCTGCCCGAAAACGTCGAATTCAAACCGACCGGCGAATCGCCGCTGGCCGCCAGCGAAGAGTTCATGAACTGCGCCTGCCCCAAGTGCGGCGAGCCCGCACGGCGCGAGTCCGACACCATGGACACCTTCGTCGATTCGAGCTGGTACTTCCTGCGCTACCTCAACGCGCAGGACGGCACCAAAGCGATCGACTCGCACACCTGCAACAACTGGCTTCCGGTCGATCAATATATCGGTGGCATCGAGCACGCGATTCTGCATCTGCTCTACGCCCGCTTCTTCACCAAAGTCGTCAACGATCTCGACCTGATCAACTTCGACGAACCCTTCGCCCAGCTCTTTACGCAGGGCATGATCTGCAAAAAAGGCCCCGATGGAAACCTCTATAAAATGAGCAAATCCAAAGGCAACGTCGTCAGCCCCGGCGAGCTGATCGAAAACTACGGGGCCGACACCGTCCGCCTCTACACCCTCTTCATCGGTCCGCCCGAAAAAGAGGCCGAGTGGAACGACACCGCCGTCGAAGGCTCCTACCGCTTCCTCAAGCGCATCTGGTCACGCGTCTGGCAGCACCGGGACATTCTCCGTGGAGCAGACACTCCTGTCTGCTCAAACCCTGAATCTGCGCAGACAGGAGTGTCCGCGCCACAAATTGACAAAATGGAAAAACCGGAGCGCGACCTCTTCCGAAAAGTGCATGAGTCCGTGAAAAAAATCACGCATGACCTCGAAGGCGCATTCCACTTCCACACCGCCATCTCCGCCATTATGGAGCTGATGAACGCCATCGATGATCTGAAAATCTCTGACGACAGCTCCGACCAGGCCAAAGCCGTCTTCCGCGACGCCATGGAAAAAGTGGTTCTACTGATCTCCCCCTTCGCGCCGCACATCGCCGAAGAGCTATGGGCTGAACTGGGACACGAAGGTGGCGTGCTCGCCGCCGACTGGCCGGAAGTCATCGAAGAAGCCCTGCACCGCGACGAAGTTCAAATGGCCCTGCAAGTGAACGGAAAAGTCCGCGCCCAGATTTTTGTCCCCACCAGCGCAAGCAAAGAGGAGATCGAAGCACTCGCCCTAGAGGACGAAGCCGTCCTTAAATGGACTGAAGGCAAAACCATCCGCAAAGTCATCGTCGTCCCCGGTCGCCTCGTCAACATTGCCGTGAGCTAAGGTGTCGCGCAAAAAAGAAACATGCTTGATAAATCCCCTCAAGGGAGGGGTGCCCGCAGGGCGGGGTGGGTTCTTCCAACGGAACAGTGCGGAACGGTTTTTCACCACCCGCTATCGCTAGAGAAAACAGCCGAGGGGGTCAGAGGAGGAAAACGTTTCGTTTAGTGCTCTTTGTAGCCTGTTGCACAACCTGGGGTTTGACTGTCGAATTCACGGAGACCATCATATTTTCTGGATGGATGGGGTGGAGGAAATCCTGAACCTCCAACCCATAAAAGCCAAAGCAAAGGCATATCAGGTGAAGCAGGTTCGAAAAGTGATTCTAAAATACAAACTAGATTTGGAGGGATAAACATGAAACCGAAGTATGAAATCATTTTGTTCTGGAGCGAAGAAGACGGCACATATCTGGCAGAAGTTCCGGAGTTGCCAGGCTGCATGGCCGATGGTTCCACTCCGCAAAAAGCATTAGCGAATGCCGAAAAAGTCATCGGCGAATGGATCGAAACCGCAAAGTCCATCGGACGAACCATCCCTGAACCGCAGGGGCGCTTGGCTTACGCGTAGCTCTTCGTCCCCTCCGCCGCTGGTAAAGAAGACATCGAAGCTCTCGCCCTAGAGGACGAAGCCGTCCTCAAATGGACCGAAGGCAAAACCATCCGAAAAGTGATTGTGGTACCGGGACGACTGGTGAACATTGCTGTGAGTTAAAGAAGATCTCTCGCAAAGGCGCAGAGACGCAAAGAGCCCCGCTCATCCGAGCGGTGCTTTTTTTAACCACGAATAAACACGAGTTAACACGAATCAAAATCGTGGACGCGGTGTCCTCACCGCGTTTTTCCAATGGTTGGAAAAATCAGCTCTCGTCTTTCCAATGTCTGAAAAATAACGAATTAGGCGGACCCTTTTGGTTGACCCTTTCGGTGATGGATCTTTCCATCATCGGCGTCAAGGAACTGCGCCTCGTCCTGCTCGATCTCGGCGACGGAACAGAAAATGACCATGGCGACTGGGTCGATACCAAACTCATCAAGAAAGGGAGCCATTTTACCTTCCTCTAGATGATCCCACAAAAAAAAGCCTTCTTGTAGACTTCATCAAGGAGTTTAATTATTCTTGCGCCAATAAAATTAACAACCCCGCCTACCGCATGTTTTTAGAATGATAGGAAACAACATAATGAAACAACGAATCTGTGGCCTTCTTGCCCTGCTAACTCTCCCTTTTACAGCCCTCTCAGAGACCACCCTTTGGTACAACCGCGCGGCCGACGACTACGGCTTAAAGAGCCCGCTCAAATGCTGGGAAGCCGAAAATCCCAACCGCAGCAACAAGGCTAACCCCGACAAAGCATGGGAAAAATATGCCCTGCCGCTCGGCAATGGCTTTATTGGAGCCATGGTCTACGGCGGCGTTTCCACCGAGCGCATCCAGTTCAACGAGCACAGCCTCTGGAGCGGCGGTCCCGGTTCCAAGAAGTGGATGAAAGACCAGAACAATCCCGATGCCCACAAGCACCTTCCGAAAATCCGCAAGGCCCTGCTCGACGGGGATAGCAGGAAAGCGGACCAGCTGAGCAAGCAGCATCTGCGCGGAATCGGACCGGACGACCGCAACGAAGCGGACAAAAACTTTGGTCGCTACCAAACCTTCGGCGAGCTGACCATCGAAAC
>JAUXCB010000224.1 GCA_030619095.1 Verrucomicrobiota bacterium
CACGTCACTCATTCTACACTCTTTCGCCAAACTCGCTCACTTTCCCAATTGGCCTGGCAGGGTTTCCCGCTACTAAAGTATATGACTCGACATCTTTCGTCACGACACTACCGGCACCCACCATGCAGTATTTCCCGAGGCGAATCCCCGGAAGGATCGTTGCGTTCGCGCCGACGGATGCCCCCTCTTCAACAACGGTCTCAACCAACCAGTCCGATTCAGAAAGCCCCTTTTCCTTCATCAGCGGCATGCGTGGACTCCGAGGTCGACGGTCATTTGTAAAAACCACATTGGGACCGATGAAAACATAATCAGCGATATGCACGCCCTTCCAGACCAGAGCGTTGTTTTTAATTGTCACCCCGTTGCCCACGGTTGCGCCGGTTTCAATAAACACATGATCACCGATGTTACAATCCGCTCCGATCTCCGCACCGGCCATCACATGGGCGAACGCCCATATTTTGGTGTCCTCACCGATCGTGTCAATTTCGACGAGTGCCTTAGGATGTATGTACGGTTTCATAATGTTTGACCCTCGAAAAACCACCGAAGAACTCTACGCCGAAGATGTATAGTTTCGGGAAGTGATGTCGGGGTGATTGAGTAACCGCTGATCCGCTGTGAGTAAAACAGATTCTGTTTTTTTCGCTGTTGCGGCAATAACTGCATCCGGTAATTTCATTTTTTTACTGGACCGAAATGCCAGAATCAGGGTTTTCAATGATTCGTCCGCCGAAGAAAGATCCACAACCTGAACACGCTCTTTAAAGTTGAGAAAAAGCTTCCGATCTTCCTTCGATAGCTCTGGAAAAGAGAGAAACTCCAGCTCGCAAATTACAGAGATGGCGACAAGATCTGCCTCCTTAAGTAATGTCAAAAGCGTTTGATCACCCGCCAACAGTGAAACAATAGCATTGGTATCGAGAAAATAGCGCTTACCACTCATCTCTCAGCTTTCGTTGTTCTTTCACTGCATCACCAGACCATTTAAGCTGCCCAGTCAGATCAGAAAAGTCATACGTCCTTTTTTCATCCGTTACTTGAATCCACGTAATCAAAACGTGCGCAATCGAGGGAAGCTTCCGAAGGTCGGGACTCTTCACCCGTCCATTTTCCAAATCGGCCTCTATGACTTGATACGTTGCACTCATGTTTTTCTTTCCTTTTCGCAGTGAGGTTACGGAATCACCGATTATTTGTAAACACCACAGATCGCCGTATATTTTTGCTTGTGGACACTTTTCATACAGAGCAAACAAAGGAAACGAAGAAGATGTTTCCCACAACCGTTCACGCTGTTCACTTCCACACACCCCTACTCCACCACTCCCGCACAACCCTCCTCACCTCAGATCACTTCCCAATGCCCGCCTCTGGCCGAACCAATACGACGGAGTTTTCCCGCCTCTTTTAATCTACTCGTCTGCTTAATGACCGCTCGTTTTGAAATACCAATCTCTCTGCCAATGGCGGATGCGGATATTTTCGAATCTGCACGAATCAGTTCCAAGATCAAATCGGCTGTTTTCGGTGAACCTTTCGGTGAACTTTTCGGTGAACTTTTCTGTGCACTTTTCGGTGAACCGCTCTTCTCAGCGCTGGAATTAAAGGTAATCGAAAAATTATGTTCATCAAAACAAAACTCAGCTTCAGCAAGTCCAGCCTTGGCAAGTTCGCGGTTGATCCGAAGAATTCCCGTTCCCATCTTTTCCACATAGGGTGTTCGCATCAACATGGAAGCAATCAGATTGTTCCGGGAACGGCTGTACTTCCCAAAATCCTTTGGGTTCAACCACGACACCAACCCGCCCGGGTTTGAAATGATAATCTGAGTTTTAAACACCTCAATCATGATGTCGCCGGACGCATCGAAATAGTCACGGTGCATAACCGCGTTCACGATGGCCTCACGCAAGGCCTGCTCGGGATACTGCGGAACCTCTTTCCTTTTCAGAGAAGTAATATCAAACCGCACATCCATATGGCGTTTCACATAGGTCAATGCCTGCTCAATATTGCCAAGCAACCCTTCATTATAGATTTTCCGATCCAAAATCTGAGACTTATCGTTCCCTTGATACAACGCACAGACGACCGGAGCACTTTTTAGAAATCTCTGCGGATTTTTTGCGAACAGGAGCACCCCGGCATTCGTTGCCACGAGGCTTTTATTCTCCAGTCGAACCATTTCCAAATTAATCAATGCATCCGACACGGACAGATCTTTACTTAACCCGGCAACCTCCGAGTACGCCAAAAACTTCCCCTCATCCAAATCCGAGAACAAGTCAAACCCCGCACAAACCTGCTCATCGAATCGTAACCGCCCTGACCGGAGCCCCATTGCAAACACTTCATCACGGCTTAATTTCTGGGAGTTAGCCCCAATTCGCATGAAAAATCCATCCGAGCAGGCGTGAGGTTTATTGCTACTCTCGGGAACTGAAATGGCCAAGACCTTCTCGAAGGCCATCAACTCAACAGGGACCGGTGGATCACAATTTCGGGAAATGTCTTGGATTTGAGATTTTAGTCGATTGTCGACTTCAATCCCGACAACGCGAGAGTCATCTGAAACCCCGATAAAGATGCGCCCGCCGGAAGCATTTGCAAACGCAACAATTTCCTACGCAAGGTTTTTTCCGAGCCGCTCTTTAAACTCTACAAAAAGCCCTTCACCCTCCGACAACACAAACTGTAACTCTTCATTGCTCATCTTTTATTTCTCCATCTGCGCAAATCTGCACCATCTGCGGATCAATCTCTTCCTCCGAAGTCACTCTCTACCCCTCTAGCGATAGCGGTTGTGAAAGTCTGATTTCCGGTCTCTGACCTCAGACCTCTTCTGCGGCAGCAGATCCTCCGAGGGTTTTCCACTGCTTGGAAACCCGCTCAAACTCAGTGCGGTCACGGATGTAGTCGGCTTCATCGTACTTGATATTGGCGATAACCATCAGCGCCGTCCCTGGATCAAAGTCGCGCATCGTCCGCCAGACGTGCGGATAAAGCAGCAGAGCTGCTTTATC
>JAUXCB010000156.1 GCA_030619095.1 Verrucomicrobiota bacterium
GACTACAATATGAGCCAGAGCCAGTTGTCCAGAGAGTTGCGTGTCCCTGTACGGCGCATCAACACCATTGTACGCGGAGAGCGAAGCATTTCCGCCGATACAGCCGTTCGGCTCGCTCGCTTCTTCAATAACCGTGCTGATTTTTGGCTCGGCCTTCAGGAGTTATTTGACATCAACCAGACCGAAGAAAAATTGTTCGATGAACTATCAAAGATTCATCCGGTAGCCGTCTGATTGGAGAAAGAACAATGGCTAAAAAAAATCGACTGGGAAAACCGTGGGGAGAACTGCGCGATGAACTGTACGCAGAAAACCCCGGCATGGAACAAGATGTAGCCGTGCTGGTTGAAGAGCTTCGCATACAGGCGCAGCTACACGAAGCCCGCAAGGCGGCGGGGCTGACGCAAGGTCAGGTGGCCGAACGCATGAACGTAAACCGTTCCTATGTTTCGCGCCTCGAAACCCATCCGGAAAACATCAAAATCGGCACCCTGAGCCGCTATGCGCAGGCCGTGGGGATGCGTGTGGATATTGCGCTTCATACCTGACAATCTTTCCGGCAGGTATCGGGATAAAAGAAACCCCGGGATCATCACCGCGCAAGGCGGGAGAGGAGAACCCCGAGGACTGTGCAAATAGAGGGTTCAAAGGAGGGTCTCTCATGAGCAAACCATATAGCGAATTGCGAAACAAAATGACGGCGGGGCAGCGTCAACGAGTTAAGGCAAAAGTCGAAACTCTCAAAAAAGAGATGGCGTTGCAGGAGCTTCGGCAGGCGTTGGATATGACGCAAACAGAACTGGCAAATAAGGTACATGTTAATCAGGCGGCAGTCTCCAAGTTTGAGAACCAGTCCGATATTTACCTCAGCACCCTCCGCCGAATTTTGTCCGGGATGGGCGGCGAGTTGCGTATTACGGCACACTTTCCAGAAGGTGACGTACAAATCAATCAGTTTCATGATGCACAATTAGAACTCGCCTGAGGAGAGTAGATTATTTCGACAAGAACATCTCGACACCTTTGAAGCCGTCTAACAGTTAGCATTTTTGCAATCACGAAAAAGCAAATGGAAACAAGGGTAAAAGAAAACCCCGTTATCATTGACGACAACGAGGTTTTGGAGTGGTGGGCCCGGAGGGACTTGAACCCCCGACCAAGAGATTATGAGTCTCCTGCTCTGACCAACTGAGCTACGGGCCCGAAAGAGCGCAAAAGATAGTCCGCATTACATTGCGGTTCAAGGTTATATCGGCGGTTCGCTACTTTCTTTTCTTTTTTTCCACTGATCAACGACCCAGAGCGATTGCTGGGCAAGACCGAGCAGGATCCGCGCATCGTTGTCGGTGAGTTTTCCGCGGCTGAAAATGCGGCGCAGGCCCAGCATCATGTGCTCGAGTTTTTCCGGTGCGCAGAATTCGGTCTTAATCATCATCTGGCTCCAGCGTTCGTAGACTCGTTCGCGCATTTCCACGCTGGTTTCCGGTGAGCGCTCACGCGGCGGCTGATAGCTGGAGTCGGCGGCGAGCAGGAAGAGTTCGTAGCAGCAGACCATGACGGCGTGGGAGAGGTTGAGGGATTGGTATGCCTTGCTCGACGGGATGTTGATGATGTGGGTGCAGACGGCGAGTTCTTCTTTGGTCAGGCCGGTGTCTTCGCGCCCGAAGACCAGTGCGGTTTTATGATACGCGGCGGAGTCGAGGATGATCGGGGCGATTTCGCGCGGCAGCCCGGCGTGGTCGCGATGGAGGCCGGTCCGTGCACTGGTGCCGGCCACCACGGTGCAGTCGGCCACCGTTTTTTCCAGGGATGGAAAAACTTTGCGTGCATTGAGTAGGTCTCCGGCATGGCAGGCCAGCCGCCGAGCTTCCTCCCAGTCGTGCCGCTCATGCGGGTTGATGAGGGCCAGATCTGTGATGCCCATGTTTTTCATGACGCGGCAGACAGAACCGATATTGCCGGAGCTTTGGGGCTCAACGAGTACGATACGAATGTTTTCAAGTGGATTCATAGAGATTGGAATGTTGGATGAATGGAAGGTTGGAGTGATGCGGGCTGCGGGACACGAAAATCGGTCACGAGGTGCCGGGCCGGGCCGGCGTTTTGAGCTATATTCTTCCAATATTTCATCGTTTCAATCTTCCCATATTCCATGGCCTTCGGCCGATTTGAGATTTGAGCAGACTGCGGGGAGACGGTACAGTATAAAAACCCGGGGTTCTTCTCATGACGCTGAAGGTGACCCGTGCACCCCGGTTGGACACGACGTTTTTCGAGGAGCGTCTCTTGCCGCCGGCCGATTCGATCCCCCTTTATAACATCAGCGGGCAGGAGACTCTGCCCTTGAGTAGAAACCGGGCGGATGCCCTTTACACCCGGGGGCATGCTTATGAGCACAAGGGTTGGTACTATGCAAATGATCGGCGGTCACGGAGCCGGTTCCGGTATGAGGCATGCGAGGTCTCCGGAGGAAATCATGATCGGTATCTGCTGCTGGGTGTCTGTTTGCCGGGCGATGAAGACCTTCTTCGCCTTCAGATTCGGGAGATGGCGCAGAATTTCCGTTTCTGATTGTGAGGAACCACCCGTATTTTGCTCTAAAACAGGATTGAACTTGGCTTTGGACTTCCAGATACTCACGCGCATATGACGAATCAATTCCCAACCGAAACACGACCGCTTTGTGTCGATCTGGACGGTACGCTGGTTAAAACCGATACCTTCGCTCAGGCTTTGCTCCTTTTGGTTCGAACCCGCCCCGTTGTGCTTTTTTCCATTCCCCGCTGGGCGGCAAAAGGGCTGGCCTCATTGAAACAGCGAGTTGCGCAGGAGGTTCTGCTTGATCCATCAGTACTTCCGGTTCATCCAGACCTACTCCGGTTTTTGCGGCAGGAGCATGCTCAGGGCCGCGAACTCATTTTGGTTACCGCTTCAGATGAGGTGCCGGCGCAGGCCATCGCAGATCATATTGGCCTGTTCGCGGATGTGATGGCCAGTGATGGGGTCACGAACCTTAAAGGGAAGCACAAGCGCGACGCATTGATGAGTCGTTTCGGGGAAAACGGTTTCGACTATGCGGGCAACTCGAAGGATGATCTTGTTGTATGGGCGGCGGCTCGGGAGACGATTGTTGTGAATCCGAGCTGGTCTGTACGCCATACATTGCGCAAAAAACCAGCCGGGGTTTTTGAAGACCGCCCCTCTTTTTTGAGCATGTGGTTTGGAACGCTTCGTATTTCCCAGTGGATAAAAAACAGCCTCATTTTTCTGCCGATGTTGCTGGCACATGAGCTGACCGACTCTGCGCTCTATATTCAGGCCATCCTTGCCTTTTTTGCATTCAGCTTCACTGCCTCTGCGATCTATATTTTAAACGACCTTCTCGACCTGCATGCCGATCAGCACCATCCGCGCAAGCGGAGCCGTCCTTTGGCAACGGGTAATCTGGGGCTGTTTGCGGCGGTTGTGGCCTCCCCGGTTTTGCTGTTGGTTGCTTTTGCGCTTTCCGCATTTTTGCCGGGGGCCTTTGCCGGTGTGCTCTTGATTTACCTTCTCATCACCACGTTCTACTCGTTGCGCATCAAGCAGATCGCCCTGCTGGATGTCATCACGCTCGCCGGGCTCTACACTATCCGCATTCTAGCGGGTACCGCCGCCTACGGGGTGCCTACCTCGCCGTGGCTTGTTGCATTTTCGATTTTCATCTTTTTCAGTCTGGCCATCGTTAAGCGCTATGCCGAGCTGCTCGAAGTCTCTCAGAAACAGCCCGGAGAAATTGAGGCGCGCGGGCGGGGCTACCGGATTTCAGACATCCCTCTTCTGGCCACATTCGGTGCGGCTAGCGGGTGCGTTTCTGTCCTGGTGCTGGCACTCTACATCAACAGCGAAAAAGTGGTGCAGTTCTATAAAACGCCAGAGGTTCTCTGGCTCTTCTGTCCAATTCTTCTCTATTGGATTGCACGCATATGGCTGCTCGCCATGCGAGGCGAAATCTCTGATGACCCCCTTGATTTTGCCGCCCGCGATCCTCAAACATGGGCTATGGGTGCCTTGGGCGCTCTCATTTTAATTGCGGGCACTCTCTAGGCGGAATAGAATTCATGGATACGGATAAATTGGAACACAATCCGGCGGCGTATGCTTTGAAGAGTTGCGGGGAAAACTGGATATATAAAGGATCAGCCAGAGATTTGGCTGAAAAGCGGTCAAGGCCGAGAGTTCTTGAAGCAACAAACGACAGGTTGAACATTTAGGTGCCCGGGTGGCGGAATCGGTAGACGCAACGGACTTTCTGCCTTTGGCAGATCTGCCGGAGGCAGAAAAATCTACAGAATGAAAAACCTCGACAACAGACCTGCGGCTTATGCGCTGAAAAGTTGCAATGAAAACTGGGTTTACAAAGGATCTACACGGGAACTCGACAGCCGAATCAGAGATCATTTTTCAGGCCGGGTAGCGCGGACAAAAAACAGAAGGCCATTAGAATTGGTTTATTACGAATATTGTGAGACCTATACCCACGCCCGTCAGCGCGAGAACTGGCTGAAAAGCGGTCAAGGCCGAGAGTTCTTGAAGCAACAAACGACAGGTTGAACATTTAGGTGCCCGGGTGGCGGAATCGGTAGACGCAACGGACTTAAAATCCGTTGATCGAA
>JAUXCB010000088.1 GCA_030619095.1 Verrucomicrobiota bacterium
GAAAATGCCTTGCCTGCCACGCCGGAGCCGGCGGGCGAAGGCGGGAGCGAACGAAGTGAGTCGAAGGGCACGCCATGACGGACGCAGAAAAAAACGGAGCCTCGTCCCGCCACCGGATCCGGTGCTGGCTGATACCGGTGGTTCTTCTGCTGTTGCCGGTTTTTCTGCTTCCTGTTTTCCTTAAATGCACCATCAACCGGTGGGTGCTTCCCGCGAAGATTGCCGACCCGAAAGTTCCTTTGATATCGGGTGAGGTCGAAAAGCTGAACTACGGCGGACTGCTGGCCGGCGAGTTTGTGATCGATGCCGGCAACGGAAGGGTCCTGCGTGTGACGGATGTGCAGGCGGACTATTCGCCTGCCTCGCTGGTGCGCGGGCGGATCAAGTCGGTGAGCGCACAGATTGTTTCCGGCCCGGAGATCGGGTTTTCGGCAGAGGTCGCACTCCGCGATATTCGCCTTTCCTCCGGCGGGAACGTTGCGGCATCCGTTTGGGCGCAGTGCTCGCGTATCACGGCCGGATCGTTCAGCGCGGGGCCCTTCGATGTCGCCAAGCAAATTGATGGAACCGATGCCGCGCTGGCTTTTGATGTTCCACTGCAGGATGGGTTGCTGAGCGCGCAGGTCGTGCTGAATGCCGACTGGCAGACGAATCCTGTTTTCAGTGCGTCGGTCCGGATTCCTTTAACCGCTGCAGACGGCTCTCCGGTTCAACTTGGCGGGCTGGCCCCCGGTCTGGATGATCTGCTCGTTTCCGGGCTGATTGCGGCTGATGTTTCCGGGGATTCGGTCGGTGCGGAGGCGGTGGCGTCGCTGGTGATTGATCAGCTTGAGCTGCCGGCACACCGTCTGAGTCTTCGTAATCTGACCACGTCCTGCACGATGCGTTTTCCCGGTGAGCCGCGCTCTCTTCCAGAGCAGCAGCTGGCGGCGGATCGCCTGTCGCTCGGTGAGTTGAAGGTGGATCAGATCCAGATGAATTATCAACTGGAGCCGGGCCCGGTTCTGTTTATTGAAGAGCTGGAGTTCAACTGGTGTGGAGGGCGGGTGAGTTCGTACGATACCCGGATTCGACCGCAGACGACGAATGTTGTGATGCAGCTTTTTTGCGATCGCCTTTCGCTTGAGCAGGTGCTGGCATCCTTCGGGCTGACGGATTTTGGAGGGGGAGGGGAGCTCAATGGCCGGCTGCCGGTGCAGTGGACTCAAGAGGGGCTGAGCATTGATCATGGATTTTTGTTTACCACGCCGGGACGTGGCGGAACCTTTTCATTTGGTGCCGCAGAGGTTGCCGCATCGGTTCTTCCGCCCGGCTCTCTGGAGGAAGGACAGGTCGGACTGGTGACGGCGGCTTTGGCCGAGTTCAACTACGACTGGATCACCATGACTCTCAATAGCGAGGGCGACAATCTAAAGATGGTTGTTGAGGTGGCCGGAACACCCGCGAAGGTTTTGCCCTATGAATATGACTCCAAACGAGGAACCTATGTGAAAGTGGAGCTCCGTTCAGGACGCGGAACCCGCCAGCCTATGCAGTTCCAGTTGAATTTAACGGTTCCGCTGAACCAGCTGCTCTGTTATGCTTCCGGAATGAATCGGCAGTGGAATCTCTTCAAGGGACGCAAATAGCCGGAAAAGGAGAATGGATATGAGTAAACAAATGCTATGGGCCGTTCTGGCCTTGCTGGTGCTGGCCGGATGCCGCACCCGGCATGAGGTGGAGATGACGCATGAGGTGAAGCCGATCCACATTACGCTCGATGTGAACCTGAAGATCGATAGAGAGCTGGACGACTTCTTTGGTGATATCGATCAGGCCGCCGCAACTGCCGAATAAATTTTCTGGAGGAATAGATATGAAAAAACCGAACCGGACATTGAACTGTATTTCGATTGTCATCCTGATGCTCTCTTGTACCGCTCTTGCATTTGCCGCCAGCGAAAAAGAGCGCATGATTAAACGGGCACCGCAGATTAAAGTTCTCAAAGCGACGGGTGTGATCGGCGAAAAGGCGGATGGCCTGCTCGGATTCGTTAAAGAAATCCCGACAGACAACGCACTGGTTGATGCTGAAAATAAGGATCGCAAAACGGTCTATTCAGAGATCGCGAAAAAGCAGGGGGTTCACGCCTCGGCCGTGGCCAAGCGCCGTGCCATCCAGATTGCGGGGCAGGCTGCCTCCGGCGACTGGCTTCAGGGCTCCGACGGAAAGTGGAACCAGAAATAGCAGGCGGGCTGCTTCGTTGGAGTGGAAGAATGGAATGATGGAATATTGGATGACTGGGTTTTCCCCTGTTCCTGCATTTCACTCTCTCCCTCCTCCGTTCCAACATTCCAGTATTCCGCGCCCGACAGGGGCGCTGGTTTTTTAGTTTCAAGGCTTCAGTTATGCAGCATTCCTGGATAGAGATTGATGTAAAACGTTTAAGGGAGAACATCCGCTCCCTGCGACGGGCGATCCCCGCTGAAACGGAAATCATCTTTGTCGTGAAAGCCAATGCGTATGGACACGGAATGGTTCCCGTGGCCCAGGTCGCCGCCGAAGAGGGCATCCGTTGGTTTGCCGTGGCTTATCTCGACTCCGCCCTGGCCTTGCGCGAGGTGCTTCCAGATGCAGATCTTCTGGTGTTGGGGTATGTCGCGCCCGGGCAGACCCGCACCCTGATCGAAAAAGAAATTCTTACCGTGGTGACCGATCGCGAGCACGGACTGGCACTGGCCGCCGTCGCCCGACAGCTCGGCAAAGAGCTTCCGGTTCACCTGAAAGTCGACACGGGCATGGGGCGCCTCGGCATTCACTGGGAGGAACTGCCAGAGACGTTGCAGGCCTTTCGTGAGGCGGGAGGACTGGATGTTCGGGGCGTCTGCAGCCATTTTGCCAAAGTGGAGCCGGCGGACCCCTCTGATGCCCGCCTGCAGGCCGGCCGGTTTGAAGCCGCGCTCAAGCACGTTCCTTCTTCGGTATTCAAACACCTCTCAAGCAGTCGCGCCGCGCTTTATTTTCCCGACTGGGACTTTGACGGGGTGCGTCAGGGGATTGTTCTTTACGGTTACGGGGCCAGCGATCCGGCGGGACGTTTTCGGACAGAGCCGGTCCTTCAGTGGAAAGCTCGCGTGGTTCAGGTGAAGAAGGTTCCCGCTGACTTTCCTGTCGGCTATTACGGAACACACAAAACGGAGCGCCCAACTCAGATTGCCACGCTGGCCGTTGGGTATGCCGACGGCTATAATCGCGCGCTCAGCAATCGCGGCGATGTGCTGATCGGCGGACGGCGTTGCGCCGTGGTCGGACGGGTCAGCATGAACTGGATCACCGTCGATATCGGTCCCGAGGCGGATGTTCATGCGGGGGATGAGGCCGTTTTGATTGGGGAGCAGGGGTCGGAAGCCATCTGGGCCAATGAGCTTTCGGGGATCTGCCGAACCATTCCGTATGAAATTCTTACCAGTATACATGCCTCCCTGGAGCGAACGTATCTTTTATAGAGACCGGGATCTGGTTTTTGAAACCTTTGCCTTTCGACCTTTGACTCGCCGTGGAACAGCTATTATACTGGGGGCCTCTCATAAAGGTTTATCTGCAACAAGCGAAAGGGACGCAATATGTCTACAGTCAGTAAGGTTCTTGAGAAAAAAGGAGGCGATGTTCTCGCCGTTTCCCCCGATACCATCATTTTTGATGCCATCCAGAAAATGGCAAAGGTTTCTGCCGGAACCGCGCTGGTTATGGAGGGTGAAAAGCTGGTTGGAATCATTTCCGAGCGCGACTTTATCCGCAAAATCTATTTGCAGAACAAATGCGGGCAGGGCGTCACGGTTAGCGAAATCATGTCCACGGATCTCACCACCGTCTCCTCGGATGAAGTTCTTGAAACCTGCATGATCGCCATGACCGAAAAAATGATTCGTCACCTGCCCGTTCTCGATGACGGAAAAGTGGTCGGGATTCTTTCCATGGGCGACATCATCAAATATATGGCTGAGGAAAAAGAGTTCGAAATCAAAAACCTTCAGAGCTACATTTCCGGTCCCGGACTGTAACCGCCGAAGAAATTGAAGTGCGGCGATAAGCCTTCGGGCGTATCGCCGTTTTTTTTCGCCCCGAACCGGAAAAGAACCCGGCGGTTTCACCCCCAACAGAGCTACTCCGCAGCGGCAAACGGCACTTCGGATAGTCCGTCGCCTTTCTTGACCAGCTTTTCAATTTTCTGCTCCACCTCCGTCAGCTTTTTGGAGCAGAGCGTCACCAGCTTTGAGCCTTCCTCAAAATGCTTGATCATCTCTTCAAGCGACAGCTCACCGCTCTCCATCTCCTGAACAATGGTTTCGAGTCGCTCAAGGGATTTTTCAAAATCAACACTCTTTTCAGCCATGGTTACGCCTCCTTCTCTTTAACTTCTGAACGTATGGTTCCTTTTGCAAAACGGGTTGTGAGCTGATCCCCTTTTTTCAACTTCTGTGCGTCGCGCACCACGTCGCCGTTTTCGGTTTCGGTCAGGCTGTAGCCGCGGTTCAGCACCCCGAGCGGGTTCAGTACACGCAACTGAGCATTCAGTCGCTTTACATCTTGTTTCCGCTCGCCCACCGTGCTCTGCAGGCGGTGTGAAAGGGTCAGCGCGGATTGATCAATGCGCTGTTGTCGTTGCTGCAGCCCGCCGTACAGAGCGTGCTCCATCGTTTTTCGGAAGCCGGGGATTCGCTCGCGAAGAACCAGCGCACGGGTGTGCAGTGATCCGCCAAGTCGCGCAGCCAGCCGCGTGATCTCTGTTTCGAGTTCGCTCTGTACCGGCACCGCCAGCTCGGCCGCCGCCGAGGGGGTCGGGGCACGCAGGTCGGCGACAAAGTCGGCGATCGTGAAATCGATCTCATGTCCGACCGCGGAAATAATTGGAATCTTGGAGGCGGCAATCGCCCGCGCGACGATTTCCTCATTAAACGCCCAAAGGTCTTCGAGGCTTCCGCCGCCGCGTCCGGCAATGATCAGGTCAATATCGTTTCGAGTATTTAAATATTCAATCGCCCGAGAGATCTTCTTCGCCGCGCCATCGCCCTGCACGGTGACAGGTGCCAGCAAAATTCCAAGGTTTGGAAAACGGCGCGAAAGCACATGGATGATATCGCGCACCGCCGCGCCGGTGGGAGAGGTGACCACCCCGATTTTCTTCGGACGCATCGGTAGCGGTTTTTTCCGCGTCTCGTCGAACAATCCTTCGGCGGCCAGTTTGGCTTTGAGTTTTTCGAACTGCTCCTGAAGCGAGCCTTTGCCCGCTTCTTCCATAGAGCGGACAATCAGTTGGTAGTTTCCGCGAGCCTCATAAAGGCTGGCCTGTCCGAGTACGAAGACGTTGATTCCATCCTTCGGATGAAACAGAATCCCCGCATTGTTCTGTTTGAACATCGCACAGGAAACAGCCGCCGCTTTGTCTTTGAGCGTGAAATACCAGTGACCGCTCGCGTGCCGGGTGAATCGGGAGATTTCGCCCTCCACCCAGACCTCGCCGATTCCGTTTTCCAGCGTTCGACGTGCGGCGCGGTTGAGCTCGGCGACGCTGTAGATTTTACGGCTCTCATCCATCAGGCGCGTTTCCTGATTCGTTCAATGCCGCGTGTTTTTCCGCTGGAAATATCGACATCCACGATCACCCCTTCAAGTGCCAGGTCTTTTTTGGAGACATTGAACTTCTGCGGCATGCCGGTGATGAAGCGCTGAACAACCGGTTCCACTTCCCGACCGATCACCGAATCTTTCGGGCCGGTCATCCCGAGGTCGGTGATGTAGGCTGTGCCGTTCGGCAGGAGGGTTTCATCGGAAGTCTGAACGTGTGTGTGCGTTCCAAAGAGACCGCTGACGCGCCCGTCGAGATGACGGCCCAGTGCAATTTTTTCTGAGGTCGCTTCGGCGTGAAAGTCCACAAAAATTGTTTTGGCATGTGCCCGCCCGATCAGCTTGTCCGCTGTGCGGAACGGGCAGTCCGCCGGATCCATAAACACCCGCCCAAGCAGTGAGATGATGCAGATCGGCCCCTCCTCGGTTTCAATCGTCGTCATCCCGCGTCCGGCAGCGGCTGGCGGCAGGTTGGCGGGACGTACAATACGCGGATCGGTTTCGAGCAGGGGAATCAGCGTTTTGTCGTCAAAGGTGTGGTCTCCGAGGGTCAGCGCGGCGGCTCCGGCATTGAGAATGGCCTCGGCGATGTCCGCCGACGGGCCGCGCCCGCCCGCACCGTTTTCCGCATTGGCAATCACCAGATCGATTTGTCCCTCATCGCGCAGTTGTTCTGTGACCCGCTGAAACACCTGCCGACCCGCACTGCCAACCATATCGCCTGTAAAAAGAATCTTCATACCGCCGAGCATAGCGCAAATTCTTCTAATCGTCTGAAAAAACAGGTGTAATTTTTACAGGGTGGAAAAAATGAAGGCCAGGCCTGGATCAACCCTTCGCTGTGATGGCGGGGTGGTTATAAAAAAACCTGCCACACCTTTCGGTCTGACAGGTTTAAAAGTGGCGGAGAGGGGGGGGTCGAGAGTCCCCGCTTCGCTCTAATTCTGTAAAGCATCTAAATACAACAGTTTATGCTCTTGGTTTC
>JAUXCB010000075.1 GCA_030619095.1 Verrucomicrobiota bacterium
AGATCGTGCAGTCCAGAGGTCGCCACAACGATATCCGCTGCTTCAGGGATGATACGGTATTGAACTTTGACATCGACGTAGACATCCGAGCCATCCACCGTTTTGATTTTGATGTCGTCTTTTCCCTTGCGGTCGCCGCGCCCCGTGCTTTCGGTCATTTCCAGAGTCTGGAGCGTTTTGTCCAGGGTGGAAAACTGGTGGCGGATCCCGTTATAGATTTTGGCACCGGACTGTTCGATGATGGTGATTTCGCCGGTAAAGCGATCCAGCAGGATGCCGACTTCCTCCCCGGAGACATGGCCAATACGAATGGTTGTAAAGCAGAATGCCGCAATTACGGCAAAGGCGATTGCCACCGGAACGAGGCCGTTGGCCGCTATATTTTTCAGCGCTTTTAAGGTTGGGTCTTGAGTGTGTAGTTCCATCTATTCTACCTCCAGGGTATCGAGTTTCGATCTGTGTTTCCAGATCACAACCCCTAGAATAGGGGATACGATCAAAAAGACCATCAGTAAAAGCGGAAAGGGAAACCCCCAGAAAGCCAGCCCCAGCAGGACGAGAAACAGGATGCCGAGTGCCGTCAGTATATGTACCACGCGCACCTCAACCTCTTCGGTAACAGAGGCGGGCAGCGAGCGGATCAACTTCATGTTCTTTAGATACTGTTCACGCGGGTAGGGGGTCGAGGGAAAGACATAGCTCAACAGGCCTGTTTCCGAGGCGCACTCCTTGCGCACAGAAAGTCCCTGTTCCATCCGCTCCAGTTTTTTGCGCATGCGGCGCAGCGTGAGGCGCGAGGCGCTTGCCAGCTTCTCGGCAGAAACCGGGGAGGCGGTCCGTGCCGCCAGATAGAAGATCTCATGTTCGTAGACCGCCTGTGCCGGCCAGCCGGTGGTTTCAGCTTCGGCCCTCAGGGCCGCTTCTAGTTTCGGGGCACAGCCTTCGCAGAAGAGCTCGCCGCTTCCGCTGCGGACATCCTGGTCGCAGGTGACGCAGCGGCTTCCTGTCAGGGTTGAAGGTGCCGAGGCGGATAGTTGGGCGGAACGGAAGGTGTACCGGCGGAGTCCGTTCACGGTTTCCGGAACAATCGCTTCTGACTCCGCCGCGGCATCGTTCAAATGATCGACAATCATTTCCAGAGAGAGGGGCAGATAGGGGAGAAGCTCTGCGGGAGCAATCATTTTTTTGCGCTGTTCGGCCAGCCGAAACGCAACGTTTTCAATGGCGTTAGAGATTAGTTCATGATGTGGCATTCAAACCTCCTCGGGGCAGAATGAATCTAAAATAGACTCTTTTTTATGATTTTCTGGGGGATGTGGTGCCTATCCAGTTGTTCCGATGAGTTGCAGAAATTCGGTTCGCGTGGCCATCTGGGATCGGAAGCTTCCGTGCATGGCCGAGGTGATCATTTTCGAGTTTTGCTTTTCGACCCCGCGCATCATCATACAGAGGTGCTGGGCTTCGATGACGACTCCGACGCCTTGTGCGCCGACTTTATCCATGATGACATGGGCAATCTGGTTGGTGAGTCGCTCCTGAATCTGCAGGCGACGGGAAAACATATCGACGACGCGTGCGAGTTTGCTGACGCCAACGACTTTGTCGCTCGGAATGTAGCCGATATGGCATTTGCCGATGAAGGGAAGCATATGGTGTTCGCAGAGGCTGTAGATCTCAATGTCTTTGACGATGACCATGTGGTTGTCTTCGGCGGTGAAGTAGGCCTCGTTGAGCACCTCGTCGACATTCTGTTTGTAGCCGCGTGTTAGAAATTGATAGGCCTCGGCCATTCGATTGGGGGTGTTGACCAGTCCCTCGCGGGTCGGGTCTTCGCCAATTTTGACGAGTAGTTGTTCAAATAGTTTTTCCATAATGGTTCCCGGTTCGGGGCTCACAGTTCAGAAGTCAGAGTTTTTTTATTTCGGCTACGAATCTACACGAATTGTTTAAGATTTCTAATTCGAATACGGGAAAGTTTGCCACCCGCTTCCCACGCCGCTCGTTGAGCTATGCAGGAGAGGCCGCTATCCATTTTCAAGCACCGGGAACTTCAATTTGCGTACGAATCCAGGCGAGGAGCTTTTCGCGATGGCCGAAGCGACCTTCGAGCTGGGCATCATAGGCTTTTTTAAGCAGTTCGCCGATGCGTGGACCGGGCTGCACGCCGAGGCCGATCAGATCCTTTCCTGAAATCCACCGTTCGGGCAGGATCGGCTCGGTTTCCATTTCCTCAGATTTTTCCAGTAAAAAATTGTAATTCTCGAGCAGGCCGTGACTCCCGGAGCAGTCAATGCGATGCAGTTCGAGTTCAAGATCAAAGGTCTCCGCACCCATCAGCTTGCGCAGGGTGGACTTGTTCATTTTCATGACGTCTTTGAACCGCATGTGCCCGCCGACGGCTTTTACAATTTGTTGAATCTCTTTTGTCGGCAGTTTGAGACGACGAAGAATCTTTTCGGCCATGTCGGCACTTAGGGTCTCATGACCATGAAAACGCAGGCGGTCTTCGCCCATGAAGGCGGTGCCGGGCTTGCCGACATCGTGCAGCAGGACGGTGTAGGCCAGAAGTTTTTTGAAATTACCCTGCCTTGCAGGAGCAGAGCAGACAGGAGTGTCTGCTCCACGTGGGGCAGACACTCCTGTCTGCCTATTCCTGAAGAGAGTCCCTTGTCCCGACCTGTAGCTTTCCGAAGCTAAATGCGCTTTCTTCGGGTTTTCAAGAATGTAGGTTCTATATTTATCAAGGGAACGTTCATTGCGGATGATGTGATCAAAAGACTCATCCATCCAGAGTGAACCGGTTCGGCCCAGATGCTGATTCACTTTGCGGGCAGAGCAGCCTTTCCATGATTTTAGAATGCCGGACAGGGGAAACCCGTCATTCGGAACGACAACCAGATGGACATGGTTTGGCATGATGACGTAGTCGCCGAGCAGATACCGGTCTTCGTCGAAGTGCAAAAGGGTCTGTTCGACAATCTTTAAAATTTCAAGGTGTTTTAGGACGCAGGAACCATATCCATTATCGAGCCACTCCTGCTGACGCTCCCGATAGATCCGTGAGCGTTCGCTCTCGGACTTTATTGATTCCAGCTCGTCTTTCCACTGTTTTAGTTTCTCCTGAGCAATGGAGTCGGCCAGTCGAAATGTGACAAAAAAGATGCGATTGTTTTGATCCCAGTGCGGGAGGCGACGGCGGGTTTTGTGGAGGGATTCGCCTTGTTCAACAGGCCTGAACGGGTGAGCAGACAGGAGTGTCTGCTCCACGGGGGGATGAGCAGACAGGAGTGTCTGCCCCACGAGGGGATGTGTCTGCTCCACTTGTGCGGCAGACACTCCTGTCTGCCTCTCATTCATGAGGTTGAGCATGAGGACGGTGTGTTCAAAGACATCGCCTTCGGGATGGAACTGCGGCGGTTGTTCCTGTCCGATCATCGGAAGCAGTTCGGGAATCATCTGCTCCATCAGCCCAAGATGAACGAGCTCACGCAGGGCATCACCGGGCCGCAGGCTTTCGGTGAGTATGCGGGAAAACTCATTCTCAATTCGTTCGGCACTGATTTTGGCGAGGTCGGCCGCATGGGTTTGGATGGCCGTGCGGATGGCCGGATCCATTTTAAACCCAAGCGTGTGGGCGAAGCGGATAGCGCGAAGCATGCGCAGGTGGTCTTCAGCGAAGCGGCGTTCGGGGTCGCCGATGGCGCGGATAACCTTCTTCTCTAGATCGGCCCGGCCGCCGACATAGTCGATCACTTCATCGGTCAATGGGTCGAAAAACATTCCGTTAATGGTGAAGTCGCGCCGTTTGGCATCTTCTTCGGCTCCGCAGAAGTGAACGCTGTCCGGACGGCGTCCATCCTGATAGCCGCTCTCTTCCCGAAAGGTGGCCACTTCGACCTCCAGGCCGTTCTGGACGACCTTGATAACGCCGAAGGCTTTTCCAACCGCTACCGTCTTAGAAAAGAGCGCTTCGATTTGATCCGGGAGCGCATTCGTCGCAATGTCGTAGTCTTTGGGTGCACGATCCAGAATTTGATCGCGAACGGCTCCCCCTGCAAAGTAGGCGGTGAAACCTGCGGTGCGGATTTTCTTCAGAATATCTAGCGCGTTATCGTAAATGTTTTCCATTTGGCCGATAAGTTTGAAGGGAACGGCTGAGAAAGAACAACATGAAAACAGAAAAACAGGTTTTTATTCTGATCGGTATCGCGGTGCTTCTGGCACGGCATCTTCGGGATCTTGGTCGAATGGACGTTGCCGGACTCTTCGTGCTGCGTTGAGGGCTTATCCCTTGAGTGTTCGCAGGCGAAATAGGGGTCAAACAGGGGTCAGCCCGCACAATGCGTCATATTCTGCTTCAGCCTTTTAACGTCGCTCTCTGTCGAGTGGTCGAATCGCTGCAAAGCCCGTGTAATATTTGCCCGACTCCCCATCTCAAGCATTTGGCCTATCCACTCGCCGGTTACGACGGTGTGTCGTTTCATCAACCAAACCAAGGCCTGTTTCTTGGGATGGTTCTTCGGAAGCCCTCTGAGTTCGGCCAGGGAGCAGTGCAAGATATTCACACCTTTGTCCAAGAGCTCTTTAGCCATGTATTCCCCGTGAGCCCGACGTTGTTCGCCACGACAATTGTCCGATGCCGATTCTCCAAGCATGCCCAAGAGCCGATCCCGGAAATCCGGCGACCCCATGTACCAACCCCGCTTAAGTGCCTTTCTTTCCGATGCCCGCTCTTTGGCCAACTCAGGATCAAGCTCCTCGACAGCGCGTTCTTTTATCCATGTCAAATATTCGATTCTCCCGGCCCTTGCATCCCTGAAACCAAAGCTACCGAGCACGCGCGAAAGCGTCATAGCCGCCGGACGCTTCGATGGCGTCAGCTCATAGCAACCCAGTGAACTCCAGCGGTAATCCAACAGGGTTTTGTTTTCAAGATCAAGCAGCTTGCCGCGCACGGGGTTCAGGTGGATATAGGTGCTAATGGTCTGGAAATAGGTTGGATCATCACCATCGACCACCAGACTCTTGTATCGACCCTGATATAAATGACCCCACTGCCGATGCCTCGCATTGAACCGCTGCGTGTAGGTGCCCTGGAACCACTTCATCCCCGCAACCAGATTGGCCTCCGGCGTTTCGAGAAGCAGATGGTAGTGGTTTCCCATCAATACATAGGCATGCACAAACCAGCCCGTCTGCTTGCAACATTCCCACAGCGTGTCCAAAAACACCTCACGGTCATGATCGTCCTTGTATATCCGCTCGCCCCCATTTCCCCTGCACATCACATGGTAGCAAGCTCCGTCATATTCGATTCTCAGTTGCCTAGCCATGGAAGAAAGCTACCCCGATCCTCGGTAACATGCAAACCAGAAATGATGCAATGTGCGGGCTGACCCCTTTATTGACCCCTTTAACGGACGAACGCGATGTAAAACGCGCCCAGCTCATCCGCCACTTTTTGGATGGGAAAGAGGATCGTTGACAAGCCTCTCACATGCGTGCACGATACATACACATGTTGGAGGTGTATTATGAGAACGAATGTGATGATTGACGACCAGTTGATGTCTCAGGCGCTGCGCTCAAGCGGATGCCGAACCAAACGCTCAGCCATTGAATCCGGTCTTCATTTGCTGGTTCAGATAAACAGTCAAAAAAAACTCCGTTCCCTCAAGGGGAAAATTCACTGGGATGGGAATCTTGATGAAATGAGGAGCGACTAAAATGATCATGGTCGACACCTCGGCTTGGATTGAATATTTCCGAAACGGTGAACCCCGTATTGTAAACAAAGTTGATCTCTGTCTTGAAGAAAACCTGATTGGCATGGGTGATTTAATCTATTGCGAAGTGGTTCAGGGAATTCGATCTGCTCGCGAAAGAAAAGAGGTTTCGGGTCTTCTTCGTTCGCTTCCGCAATTTGACATGGTGGGGTTTGATATTGCCGAAAAATCGGCTTTCAATTATCGCCTTCTTCGATCTAAGGGGATCACCATTCGAAAAACAATCGATGTCCTGATTGGCACTTTTTGCGCTGAGAATGGTATGCAACTCATACACAACGATGTGGACTTCAAACGAATGGCTAAGCACATTGATCTTACCCTTGTGTAATATCAGAAAAACGGGTTGCATTCGTTTAGTTCCCAAAGAATCGATGTAATCACGTTGAGCAGGCTGGTTTTTCGACTTTAACGAGCGACTTGTCGCGCCGGAGCTTTGCGAAGGCGGAAGCGTTTTAACGAAAAGGATTAACTATGCCCGAAGAAATGGATCAGCAAACACTTCTCGATGAACTCGAACAGTTCCGAAAAGAAAAGGAACGCATTCGGATGCTGGTCGGTCAGATTGGCGGCAAGCATTCCCAGAAGCGGGATCACATCATCAACATTGGCTTCATTGTCGCCATGGTCACCCTGTTTTTCTTAGATCTTCTGCGCCACATGTTTCACATCAACGTCCCGCTGCCGCAGATGTTCTCCATTGAACTGGCGGTTTTGCTCGTCTCCATCAAAATCATCTGGATGATTCACAAAGGCACCAAAGTGGAGCACGTTCAGTTCTGGGTGCTCAACTCCATCGAATTTCGCCTTAACGACCTCTCCAAACATATCCGCGCAATCGAAAAAGTTTCAGCACTCATGACCGAGGACTATCTCTCAACCCGGGCCAAACGCGGGAGCCGGAAGAAATTTGAGTCTGCGATGAACAATGTCCCTTCCGTTCCGCCGCTTCCAGGCGATGAGTTGTAAAAACGACCCTGCCGCAACCGATAGTGCACTAAGTGATATATGCCTATCTGGGAAGAGTTCCAACCCTTGGAAAAATTGCTTCGAAAAGTTCCAAGGTTTGGAAAAATAAAGGGTGCAGGCTCAGCCTGCTACCAGCAGGCCTGCCAGGTTGATCCGTCGTAGACCATGAGTTTGCTGGATGTGGAGCTGAAGTAGATGTCTCCGGCGGAGGGGCTACCCGGCGCGGAGGAGCGCGGTTCGAGGCGGAGCACATCCTTGACGTGCAGTTTGCGGGCTGGGGCGGTGGTGCCGATTCCTACTTTGCCGTCCGAAACCAATGTAAGGACTTCGTTGCCATCACTTAATTCAGTTTGGAAATGGAACTTTGAAGGCACAGCCGACTCGTGCCGCAAGACCCAGTCAATTCCGCTGGTGGTTCTTCGGAAGTGGAG
>JAUXCB010000128.1 GCA_030619095.1 Verrucomicrobiota bacterium
CTGTATTTTCAGTAACTTGACAAGGTGTCGGCGCATGATTTTACGTTTGAAGGATGGTTTCGACCACATAGGACGGCTCAGCAGTCACCTGAGCCTTAGTGCGCCAAAGGTATTCCCCGATGATACCCAGCATCATCATTTGCACACCGCCGATGACGAGAATAACGATCATCAAAGGTGCCCACCCCTGTATCGGATTCCCAAGCATCAGGCGATGAACAAGAACAACCAAAGCGTAAATAAAACCGGCCAGCGCCATCAGTACACCCACTAGAGACATCATTCGTAACGGAAGGAAGGAATAGCCAATCACGGCGTCGAGCAGATACGTAAGTTTTCGGGCAAAAGTCCACCGCGACCGACCATGCTCCCGGGCCCGACGGGAGTACTGAATGATCCTCGGATCAAAGCCCATCCGCAGAATCTGCCCCTGAAGGAATCCATGACTCTGATAGTTCCGGAGCAGCGTTGCGCGTGCTGTTTTACCCAAGACAAAAAGGTCAAACCCTCCGACCGGCATGTTTGGAAAACAGAGCTTTTGCATAAGCCAATAGAAGCACCCGGACATGAGTTTACGCCAAGCCGATTCATCACGATCCTCCCGCGTGCAAATAACGATCTCCTTCCCGCTGTTAAGATTCTCCAGCAACATGATCCGCACATATTTCGCAGGGTCCTGCCCGTCTGCCGAGATTATGGCAGTGGCCCTGCCTCGCGCATGGGTCAATCCACACCAAATGGCGTTAACCTGCCCGAAATTCCGTGACAATTTTATGACGCGGATGCGATCCGGATGAGCGGCTTGAAGTTCTGTAAGGACATCATAGGAGCCATCGCCGGACCCGTCATCGATAAACACAATCTCGCCTGTTAAATTAGGTAAGGTCTGGAATACCTCCCGGTTCAGCTCTTCGTACAGGTCGCGCAGGCTGCCTTCATTGAAATAAACAGGCGCAACAATGGAAAAGTCCAACTCTCGACTATCATGCTGATTCATCGTTCACCTTTCATGGATTGAATAAACTGCCGTTCCAGCTCAATGAGCTTTCGACTCCGTTCCCGAATCAGTTTTGCCGGAATCCCCGCATAGATTCCCCACGGATCGCAGGATCGGTTCACCAGGGAATGCGCACCGACGGCCGCGCCTTCTCCCAACTCTACGCCTGGGAGCACTGTTGACCCCGCACCAATCTGCACAAACTTCCGCAGCGTCACCTGCCCCTTCATGTAGCCGGGCCTATACTCCATAGGGAAAAATGAATGCACCATCGAGTTCCCGCTGAAGTCGTCCGACTCGGAAAAAATCGCGCAGTGCGGAGACAGGCCGCTATAATCCTCCATCACCACGCCGGAGCTTCCATAGACCACAGAAAAGGGCGAAATATGAACGTAGCTGCCAATATGCACGCCCTTCCCTCCTGACAAAATACAAAAGTCATCAACACGGACATGGCTTCCTATAGAGATCTTCCCCGCATTGTAAATGGAGGCCTTACGACTGATACGGACATCTTCTCCAAACGCCTTCAGGCCTAGGCTGTGAAGCTCCTCTGTGGTGTAGTAAGGCATCTTTACGCTCCAACTTTGATCATCTGACATATCGTTTCGATGGTCGAATCCGGCAGGTCATTATACAAGGGCAAACAGGCAATTCGTGCAGCCACCGATGTTGCCACTGGCAGTTCCGTTCCCTCAAACAGCGAAATATCATGCAGGGATGGATAAAAATAGCGGCGCGGGTAAATGTTCTCCGCCGCCATTTCTCCCAAGGTTTGGAAAAGTCGTTCTTCCGTGTCAAACAACACCGGCATGTAGCTATAGTTATATTCCTCCGGATCAAATTTTTGGAAGGCAATATAGTCACGATCAGCCAGCAAACTCTGATAGAGCTCGTATTTCTCGCGGCGGTGTTTTCGAACCTCATCCAGATGCTTCAGGTTGGCCAGTCCAAGCGCGGCGGAAACTTCCGTCATTTTGGCGTTCATGCCGTCGTCAACAATCTCTTTGTGCTCATCAAACCCGAAGAAGCGCATCCGGCGAATCCGCGCGGCCAGTTCCAAGTTTCCAGCGAAGCAGGCCCCGCCCTCACAGGTGTTGAACAGCTTGGTGGCATGGAAGCTGGTACAGGAAACATCGCCATAGGACATGATGGATTTTCCATTCACTTTCACACACATGGCATGCGCTGCATCATAAATCACCTTTAACCCGTGCTGATCGACAATTTCCTGAATCCGTACCACATCACACGGTGCACTGAAAACATGAACCGGTAGAACGGCGACGGTTCTGTCCGTAATAGCCGCCTCAATTGTTTCAGAATCGATATTCCATGTTTCGGGATCAACGTCCACAAAGACCGGCTTGCATCGCTCCCAAGTGATGCTGTTGGCAGTGGCGATGAAAGTGAACGGGGTCGTGATGATCTCACCCTGCAAATCCATTGCGCGGATGGCCAGTTGCATCGCGCAAGTTCCGTTCGCCACACAAATAGTGTCCGTCACGCCTTCGTATTCCGAAACCTCTTTTTCCAGCCGCTGCAAAAGCGGTCCGTTATGAGTCATAATCCCCGACGTCCAAATCTGCTGAAGGTATTCGTTGAATTCCTCCAGTGGTGCCAGCGAAGGCTGTGTTACATAGATTGGTTTGTCCATTTTACCTCGTAAAACAAAATATGTAATCGCGGATTACACTGATTTACACGGATATTTCTGACCACACCCGTCTCCGCTCTTAACCCTGATTTCTTCGAGGAGTCGCGCCTGGTCGAGCAGGAGTTTCCAATGGTTGGAAAAATCTCCGCCCTGCACTTTGGAAGCGAACCAGTTCCACATGTTAACATAGTGATTGTCCGCAGGAAGTGTGATCTCTTCGGCCTCGCCCTGCTTTTCCACCAGAAGAACCGGCTCAAACCCGGGAGGTGCAGTAAATACCCGGTTCGTAGAGAGTTTTCCTTTTGTGCCGAGCAGTTCGACACGGCACTGATAGAAATAGTCGAACCCGAATGCCACCTGCGCCACCTGCCCGGCTTCATTCCGAAACGTTGCCTCGCCGTACATTTCCACACCGGTTTCCAGATCCATCTGGAGCGATGCCCCCAGCACTTCCAGCCCTGTCCCGAGCAACAGTTGCGAGGCCTTCGTCATGTAGGCGCCCACATCGAGAAGCGCACCTCCGCCCAACTCCTTGTTCCAGCGGAAGTTGTCTTCCGGCAACGGCGGAAACCCGAAGGTGCTGCGAACCAAATGCACATTCCCCAGCTCGTTGGATGTCATGTGACGTTTAATCGCCCGCCACTGGCTGTGCGTCTGGAACTGAAAGTTTTCAAAGACCAGGCAGTGGCTCTCTCGAGCCAGATACAACATCCGTTCAGCGGATGCATAATCTGAAGCAAAGGACTTTTCCACCATCAGGTGCTTTCCTGCTTTGAGAGCCCTTGTACACCACTCCTCATGAACACCCGTCGGGAGCGGCATATAGATTGCATCGATATCACGACGATCCAGCAAGGCATCATAACCGGCGGCCGCTTCGCATCCGAACACTCCCGCAACCTCTTCAGCCTTCTCTTTTGTCCGGCTCGCTACACAAATCAGCTCGGTGGCTTCACATTCCTGCAAAGCGGGAATCATCGCCCGCCTCGCAAAACTGGAGCAGCCCATCACGCCGACAGAGATTGGTTTCATAGATACACTCGACTCCGGGAACTGGGGGCTAGGGTTCCAGCACCTAGTCGCCAGCTACTAGCGCCCAGTCCCTAGCGCCGCCTCCATCGGCTCAAGGAAGCCGAGGCATGACACCAGACAACGGCACTCAACATTCAAAAAGTTGTTGTATTTGATGAACTCTTTGATCTGGCGAAGCGTCATCCAGATATAGTTATCAGGAACCTCCACTGGAAAATATTCACCTACCTCTACGATGAGGTTCCGGTTGGCTTCGCGGTAAAACCGCCCGCCCTCCTCAGAAAGAGGCGTGTCAAAACGAATCTGACTTGCTGACGCATCTAAAACTTCGGTTAAAAAAGGAGGACGACTCTCAAGAGGAACCCGGCGATAACGCCCCGTCGTGCACTGCACCGACGGAGCCATTTCCGCCACATCAAAATTACCAGGCTCAACTTTGGCCTGAATCAAAAAATGTAACACGCCATTAATCGGTCGGGCGATCAACGCGGCCAAGCCCGGCTCTGGCGTCTTAATCAATGGTTGTGTCCACGACACAACCTCCCGACTGCCCGCCTCAACTCGACAGGCAATCACGGAAAAGTAATCATTTTCACGATGACAAATCTCGCGATCTGTCCTTTTCCACTCATCCACCGCATTCAACGAAATACTTTTCACATCCAGTTCATACTGCACTCTCTGTTCTGTAAACCAACTGATGAGATCATCCATGTCATATAATGAATATCCTTCTGAAATCACGGAGCTCAACACCCTGCGCCGGAATGGATTATCAATGGATTCTTCGTCCGCCTGAGTTCCCGCAAAAGGAATACACCCAACAACGGTTCGGCTATCCATATTTACGAGATTATCCATGGCCATCAACTGTTGAATCTGCCCGAGAGTGAGCCATCCATAATCAGGAAGAACCTGAACCTCTTCACAAACTTCAATGATGATATTTCGATTTCGCTTTTTCAAGAACCGCCCGCCCTGCTCCGATTGTAAAGAGTCGACCAGAACACGGTGCTTCCCCCGCTCAAGGAAGTACTCGATATAAGGTGGTTTGTTTCCTTTATGCACGCAGGTAAAGTTGCTTCGCGTCGCTTGAAGAGTGGGTGAAAGTTGCACCATATTAATGTTGCCCGGCTCCATTTTCACCTGCATCAAAAAGTGAAGAACCCCGTCAAACATCTTCGTGACAATCCCAAGAATGCCCACTTCCGGCTGGTTAATCACCGGCTGCCGCCACTCCGCTCTATTGCCGAAATTTGTCCGGACATGAATCCCTTCGATACTGAAAAACTTCCCGCTTTCATGGACCAAATTGCCTGTATCCGCCTCAAATCCCCAGTGTTCCATTTCCGAAAAATAAATCTGCTCAATCACAAACTGATGCGCCTTTTGTCGAGATCGAAACCACGACATAATGTCCGCAGAGGACATCACATACCCCTCTGTTGCCAAAGCTGACTTTAAAAACAGATGTTTTTTATCGTCCATAATCATGAGAAGACATCGCTTTTGAGACGGCTGGGCCACCGGCCAAAGAACCAGGCGTGGGGATGGTGAAGATGCGCTTTCATGGCAAAAATGATACCCGATATGGGCTGGGAGAGCAAGAATAGAGGTGATTACAGCGCGGCGGAACACGTA
>JAUXCB010000219.1 GCA_030619095.1 Verrucomicrobiota bacterium
ACCTTATAACCCCAATGGGTGGTACCTTGTCAACTGAAGAGTACTATATAATGTATAAGCTGGGCATTTTTTGATTGCCGGTCTCCGATAAACCCGCTACTCTCCGAAACCAGTTTCAAGGCATCTGCCTGTCTGCAATGCAAAAACAAAGAAAGGTTGATAAGAATGCGCACAATTCACAGCTGGAAATCATCCATTGCTATTATTCTTCTGTTCATTTTCGCACAATCATCCGCCTTTGCTGACGGATTTAGAAACACATCTGAAGGCGCACGGGCCATCGGAACTTCCGGAGCGAACCGGGCGTTCGCTGACGGTGCCAATGCCGTGATCCACAACTCCGCCAACCTCGTCGATCTCGAGCAGCCAACCATTCAGTTCAACGTGACCGGCGGCTATGGCCACAACACCTTCAAGGCCCCCGGCGTTTCCGACAAAACTGAAAACCCTCATTATGCAATCCCCGGATTTTCCGTGGCTGTTCCACTTAACGACGGAAAATTCGCGCTCGGCTTTGCCGCTTACGTCCCGTACGGCCGATCTGTTGACTGGGGAAACAAAGGTTACTTCGCCGAAATGGGCTACCCCTACAGCGGCACAATGACCGTGGCCGACTTCACGCCCAATGTGGCCATGCGCCTGACGGACTCTCTCTCCTTCGGTGTCGGTATCGACTTTTATTACGGTGAAGTTCACCAGGAACAGTTTGCTCACGAAAAATTCAGCCCTTTTCATAAGACCACAACCTCCCACAGTGAAATCACCGCCGATGACACCGCAACCGGATGGAATGCCGCCCTCACCTGGAAGATGACCGAAAAACAGCGACTGGCCGCCACCTACCGCTCCTCGTTCACAATGGACTATCACGGCAAAAATCAAGTCACAGTACCCGAAACGTCCGCAATCTCAGGGCTCCCATTCTCAGTGCCCCCGATCCCGGGAATGGCCTTCGAAAGTATCGTCGATGCCGAAATTGAATACCCAACCATCATCGGCCTTGCTTATGGAGTGGAATTCACTGACACCCTGCGGGCCGAGTTCGATGCCGAATGGCTTGAGTTTTCAGTGTACCAGAACCTGACCATCGAAGATACCAGCCTTGGATCCATCACCGCTCCGCAAAAAATGAAGGACACATGGACCTTCGCCATCGCCGGGGAATGGGATTTCGCCACCAACTGGACCGTGCGTGGTGGCTATAAATACCTGAATGCCTTCACCCCGGATGCAACCTACAGCATGCTCGGACCGGATGAAAACCAGGGTGTCCTTTCGGTTGGACTCGGCTATGAAACAGACCATCATACGTTTGATTTCGGCTACAGTATCGGACTCTTTAACGGACGCACTGTGCGAGGCTCTGCCAACAGCCCCGACGGAACCTACGACTATGATATACAGGTAATAGCCCTTTCATACGGGTACAAATTTTAGTGCACCGAACGGTGCAGCTTATTTATTAATGAAGAATATTCCTCGCAAAGGCGCAAAGAATGCAGAGAGTTTATGAGCCGAAGTGACGTTCTCTGCGAACTCTGCGCCTCTGCGAGGTGGTGTTGAAAAAAGAATACAGCCTCTCAGATAAGATGTAGGGAGAAAAAATGAGCAAAGACAAGCTGCTGGTAATTGACGATGAGTTCGGGCCCAGAGAAAGCCTGCGCTTTCTCTTCAAAGACATCTACGATGTCATTTGTGCGGAGTCGGTGGATCGTGCGCTTGACGAGCTGAAAACATTCACTCCTGACTGCATCATCAGCGATATCAAGATGCCAGGAAAAACCGGCATCCAGGGACTGAAAGCCATCCGAAAAATCGATCCGCAGGTTTCCATCATCATGCTCACTGGCTTCGGCTCGCTCGAAACCGCACAGGAGGCCATCCGCCACGGGGCCAATGACTATCTGAAAAAACCGTTCGACACCGACGAAATCCGTGAAACGGTCGCGAAATACATCCAGCGCACAAAAATCCATCGCAAACAAATCGAGACCAGCGAGCGCCTCGAAAGCCTGACCTCTCAGCTTCAAGAACAGCTGGATGCCAAAGAGCAACTCGCCTCACTCGGCGAACAATCCTCCGAATTCGTCCACGACCTGAACAATCCCCTCAGCGTAATCAACGGCTATGTCCAGATCCTCATCCAGGACATCAAGGACAAAAAAAGCGGCGGAAAAGAAGTCAACGTCAACTACCTCGAACAAATCGAGCAAAGCGTGTCGCGCTGTCGCGACATGCTCACCCTCTGGCACGAACGCTCCCGCCGCGCCGACTCCTCTGTCAAAAAGGTCGCCCTTGGCGCTCTGGTCAGCGAAGTCGCCGGAAATGCGCAGACTCTGGCTGGCGAAAAAAACGCACAGGTGCTTCTGAACTGTGGTTCGGACAACTGCCTGATTGAAGGCGACAATGTACAGATTTTTCGGGCCATTCAGAATATTGTCGGCAATGCACTCGAGGCCCTGCCGGAAGCCGGCGGCGTCATCAACATTGGCTGGCATGTGGACGGATCCCGTGCACTGGTCGAAGTGGAGGACAACGGTGGCGGCTTCCCGGCCACTAAAATTGCCGACCTGCAGACCAAATATTACACAACCAAAGGTGAGGCCGGCGGAATGGGTCTAGGCCTGTTTATCACCAAAAACATTGTCGAAGCGCACGGCGGATCATTGATTCTGGCCAATAACAACAACCAGACCGGTGCATTGGTAACCCTCGCCTTCCCGCTTCTCAAATGAATCCGCCAAAAAGAACAAAATGACAACCCCTTTACAAAATAACGATCGTGCAGCCCAGCTGAAGCTCCTTTCCCGTGAAATGGTTCACAAGCTTAACAACATGCTCTTTGTCATCAACGGCTACACCCAATTTATTAAAGATACGCACATGGACGAGGAAACCCTCTCCAATATTAAGCGTATTGAACTAGCCGCCAAGGAAAGTGAAAACATCATGAAGAACTGGCGCACGGAGGCTGACCGGATCTCCCCCGATCCCGACGGCAGTTAAATCCCTCGCCCCCTCGAGGAACTTTCAAAACCTCTGGTTTTGCCGTTCCAGTTAATGGGTGTCGGTTATTGGTTATCAGGGGGAACCTGTTCCCCTGCATGTTGTTGTACTGATAACCAATAACAACTAACTG
>JAUXCB010000203.1 GCA_030619095.1 Verrucomicrobiota bacterium
AAATCCGCTCAGCGACATCGATGATGATTTCCGCCGCGACCTGCAGGGCGCGCTCGGCCATAGAGCGCAATATCCAACTCTCCTTAAACTCGCTGAATGAAATATCTTTCAAGCTCTCCTCGAGCTTCAGCACCTGGGTGCTCAGCAAAGCAAGCTTCCTCTGCACCACTCCGTTATATCGCATAATGAATCCCGTTATTAGTTATTGGTTATTAGGCAACATGCCCGACATCATCAAGAACTCGACACGCCCGCCGATAGCGCCGTTGCCGTTCATAGTCGAACATCTGGCTCTCATACTCGCGACAGGTTCTTGAATAAAAAGTGACGTAATGTTCTTCATCGCGGGAAAACAAAAGCGTCCCTTTCAGCGCTTCAAACCGATAGATTGGCTCGGCCGAATTTAGAATTCCGATATCGCACCGGACATCCGGCACCACGCTGTGGATGACATCCGTCACTTCGTTATAAAACCGGAAAGAAGACGGCTCCGACAAATAGAACGCCAAATCCAGATCTGAATAGGCTTTCACGGTGCCGGTGACTGCGGAGCCCATCAAAAAACAGAAGTCTACTTCCGGCAGCTGTTCTTTCAAAACAGCCGCAAGAAGGTCTGGATCAAAATGAACCGGAATAAGGTTTTCAGCTAAATATTTTTTTGAGATGCCCATGGGTTCAGAGTTCAGAGTTAAAATGTTCAATACCTACATCAACATGCAACAAAAATCAGAAAATCAACCGAAATAATTAAGGTCAGAATAATGGATCGAACCGCCGTTAGATTTTTTATTTTCCACAACCGCTCGCTTGCCCTTTCTCTCCGTTCCATTGCCTTGCAGTCGCAAAGCCGGTCTCCCGTTTGTCGGCTCACTCACTTCCGTGTAGTCCGTGCGCTCTGCAGAGTTGTAATAGTAAAGGGTGTTAGCCTTTAGGTTGTAGACCTTAGGAAAATCAAATAAACGGCGTGGCACCTTGTGCGGGGTTATAACTAAGGCTACTCGGCCTATCTGAAATTTTCAGTGCAGGAATACCTCCGACGACAACATACGGCTCAACATCTTTGGTGACGACCGCTCCGGCCGCAACAACTGCGCCCTCGCCCACCGTGATACCGGGCAGGATGATGCAGCGCGGACCGAGCCATGCATAGTCGCCGATCACAAAGTTTTTCTTTCTCTGTGCTCTCCGTACTACTATCCGTCATTTTCTCGTTTTTTATGCACGTTTTATCCGGCAACCCATTTCTAAACAACAACTTAACAGGGGCAATTTTTGCAGAATAATGGACGGCAGAATAATCATTTCAAATGCCTTGGTTTGGTCGACCCGCACCGATCATTCTGCCGTCCATTATTCTGCCAAAATTCTTTTCCAATTCGCGTCCATTGGTGTTCATTCGCGGTTCAAACCTCTTTGGTTGCGGCTCTGCCGCGCTAGGAACTCTGTGAGATAACTCCCCAGGAAAAAAGATCTCTCCAAATCAACTTCTGGAAATCTGCAAGCCGGTTTTGGAAACCTCGAGATCTACAAATCGCGCATTTTTATTGGGCGGATTTTCTGAAAGGCGCTTTTTTAACTCCATCGACTGCTCATGATGATCCGTGATGATGATCATGTATCCGCCACCACCAGCCCCGGCCAGTTTCAGGGCGGAATACGAGCCATCAATCTGCTGAATGATTTCCTGCACGGCGGGTGGATTGACCCCGCTATCGAGCTTCTGGTTCAGCTCCCAGCTGTGCTGGATGACGTTCACGAACCCGCTCCAGTCGCCGCGCTGGGCGGTTTCGAGAGCCTGTGCCCCGTTGTCGGCAATCCCGCCCAATGCGGTGAGTACGTCCGCTTGGTTGAGGAACATGTTGCAGACAATCTCGCCAAGCACATCGTGCGCAACGCGGGTGACTCCGGTGTAGTAAAGAAGGATCCGTCCATCCCGAATGGCCGCCTCCAAAAATTCGGACGAGGTCCAGCGGACGACCGCATCCTGCGAGAGGCCCGGCTGTGTTGTAATCAGTTTCGCCCCCGGAAGCAGTCCACCATATTGATCCTGCCAGCCGCCGCCACTGCCGAGCATCTGCTCCAGCGCACTGACACGGCGGGCAATCTCCATGCAGTCCCATCCGAGCCCGCAGAAGTCGGCCAGCCCGCCGAGCAGGGTTCCCGCGAGAATACTGCTGGTTCCCAAACCAGATCCTTTCGGAATCGCGGCCAGCAGGGAAACTTCGATTCCACCGTCAAAGGCTTCGAGTTGTTTTTCCAAGGTCTGGAAAGACCCCCCATTAAAATCGGGGTGGAATCCGGCCAGTGCAAAGGCGGCACGGGCGATGGCGAATCCGGAGCCGAGCTGGCGATAGGCGCCGACATCCTCGTAGGTGAATAAGGTTTCTTTGAGGCCCAGATCGATCGACCGGATGATGAGCTTCGGCTCCTCAATCCGCCGGACAAAAACCTGAATCGGCGGCTGTCCGTTCAGGTTGAAAGCAATATTGAACACGGAGCCTCCGTGTTCCAGGCAGTATGGCGGGGTATCGCTCCATCCGCCAGCCAGATCAACCCGCGCCGGGCTGCGTGCCCAGACAATCTGGTCTTCAAGTACGGTGCACGTCGGGGCCACCTTTTCAGATCTCAACGGTTCGATCAACAGGGCGTGCAGGCGATCAAAGGCCTCTTGCTTATGGTACGCGGCCTGCTCTGGATCCTTTTGAAGCTGACAGACCACGGAGCGGAAAATTTGATCGTGAACGGGAAGCATCCGGTCGCCCTTCCAATCGATCTCCTCTTCTGAAATAAGCGGCATATCCGCGCGAACGTACTCTTCGGCTGCGCGCCGGATATCGAGCTTGTAGAACAGGCTGTTTGCCCCGTGTTGGATCATCACCGGCAGGCACTGACTGCAAAAATCGCGACGCTGGTCGACCAGCCGCTTGAGATTGACCTGCTGTCCAGTTTCACGGGCCGAAAGGCGAGTCGCCTTCGCCCATTTTTTTTCAAAGGCCGGACAGGGTTCCGGAGTTTCGGCGAGTATCCATTGAATGAATGTGCCATTCAATTCTTCTTTCTCTACCACTGGAAACAGCGGTGCGAGCTGCAAGTCCATCTCCGGGTCCAATCCGGCATCAGCAAAAGAGAGGTTTCGTTTTTCAAGCCAGGAGCTCACGGAGGTCCCCATCCAGACGGTCGATGTTTCGCCGATGGAGCCTCGGAACGCATCATCGAATCCGTAGCAGCGGATGACAAATCCCTCGTCGCCGACTGGAGGCATGTCCAGGCAACGCCCTTCCGCCAACTGAAGCGCCCAGTCGTTTTGCGGAATATGGGTGATGACATTGCAACGACTCAGACTCCACGAACCCGGGACAAAGCTGTTTTCAATCCAGAGCGAGTGATTGTCCTCGCTGCGGCACGCATCAAACACCGAGTTAAGAACAAACTGCCTCGGCTGACCCATCGACGGGACGGCCCCCAGCTGTGTCTGATCCATCACCTTATTCTGCAACCGATAGGAGGAGTCGATGATGTCG
>JAUXCB010000248.1 GCA_030619095.1 Verrucomicrobiota bacterium
CAGATTATTGGCGATTCATCTGCGATGACCCGAATCTTTGAGACGATTTACAAAGTGGCGGGCACCAAAAGCAGTATTCTGATTACCGGAGAAAGCGGAACAGGAAAAGAAATGGTTGCCCACGCGATCCATTCTCTCAGCGAAGGTTTCCCCGGGCGCTTTGTTGCGGTTAACTGCAGCGCGATTCCGGAAGGGTTGATTGAGAGTGAACTGTTCGGACATAAAAAGGGAAGCTTCACATCTGCTGTTGAAGATAAAGAAGGGCTTTTCGAGGCGGCGCAGGGCGGAACCTTATTCCTTGATGAGATTGGTTATATGCCGCTGAGTTGCCAGGTAAAACTGCTGCGTGCGGTCGAAGAGCGGCGCATTACCCCGGTCGGAACGACCGAATCGATCCCGATTGAACTCCGGATTGTTGCGGCAACAAATAAGATATTGCTGAATGAAATATCTGCAGGACATTTTCGTGAGGACCTGTATTATCGGCTGAATGTTGTGGGGGTCCATCTGCCGCCGCTTCGGGAAAGAAGAGAGGATATTCCAAAGCTCGTTCAACACTTCATGGACAAGTACAATAGCCAGATGGGGAAGAATTGTGTGTCTGTATCAGAGCGGGCCATGAATGTGCTGATGAATTATGAGTGGCGAGGTAATATCCGGGAGCTTCAAAATGTAATCGAAAGGGCAATCATATTTGCCGAAAGTGAAACGATTAATGTTTCTGATATTGGTTTGGTTTCGGTTTCAAGTGATTCGGTAGACAGTCAGGAGATGAGTCTGCAAAATGCATTGCGTTGTTTCGAGAAAAAATATATTCTCAGAGTACTCAAAAAGCATAAAGGTGATAAAACTCAGGCGGCCGGGGATCTTGGTATTGGAGTCTCTACATTGTATCGAAAGATTTCTGAGTTGGAGATGAATTCGGATATTGAAAGGTTAGGGGTTTCATGAAATTAAAACGGACCAACGCCTATGCTCTTCATGCATTGATGTATATGGTCAGGCACATGACCCAATTGCCTGTGACAATACAGACTATCTCAAAAGCAGAGGGGATTCCGTATCGGCAATTGGTTAATTTGTTTCGTTTGCTCGCCGATGCTGGAATTGTGGAAAATACAGGTTCCGAGCAGGCCGGTTATGTGTTCGGCAGATCCCCTTCGGAAGTAACCTTGCTGGAATTGTTCGAACTCGTTGAAGGTCAGTCGATTTTCGAAGAGTGTTTTTTGAAGCATTGTGATTGTGCGGGAACCCCGGATAACTGCGGTATCTATGCTTCCTGGAAGCAAGCGACTCGGTCTCTCTCAAAAATGCTGTCAGAAATCACCCTCGAAAAAGCCGCCTGGGGGCATCCGGAACATTTTTTCCAGCAGTGCCGTTTGGGTTCTGAGAACTCAAAATAGGTTTAGCTTGTAGAATCCAGTGGCTCAGAGCGTTAGTTTCTTAATCGTTGTGAGTGTTTGATCGATGTGCCTTTGTGTGTGGGCGGTCGAGATGAAATTGGCCTCAAATTGAGAGGGGGGTAGATAGATTCCCTGCTTAAGCATCTGTCGAAAATAGTGTCCATAGCGTTTTGTGTCAGATTTTGACGCCGAGTCATAATCTGTTACATCGGTATCCGTGAAAAACAGTGTGAACATTGACCCGATTCGGTTTATCTTGTGGGCGATACCTTTGCTATTAAGCCGCTCAGTAATTCCCTCACACAGAGTGCTGGTGAGTTTGTCCAGTCTGGTATAGGTTTTTGCTGTTTTTAGCTGTTTAAGTGTGGCAATCCCGGCGGCAACACAGACCGGATTTCCGGAAAGCGTTCCGGCCTGATAGATGGTTCCTTCCGGGGAGAGTTTGTTCATAATAGAGGCCTTGCCACCGATGGCCCCGATGGGAAACCCGCCGCCGATGATTTTGCCCAGTGTGGTCAGATCTGGCTTGATCTTATACAGGGTTTGAGCGCCTCCATAACACAGCCGAAAGCCGCTGATGACCTCATCAAAGATTAAAAGACTTTTGTTTTTTGTACACAAACTTCTGATTTTCTTGAGGAACGATGGCTTTGGGGGGATGGTTCCCATATTGCCTGCCACCGGCTCGACAATAACAGCCGCAATCTGGTCTGCATATTTAGAAAAGAGGGCTTCCAATGCTTGCGTATTATTGTAGGGTGCCAAAAGCGTGTTTTTCGCAAAATCTTTGGGCACTCCCGGGCTGGATGGTGCACCCAGCGTCATCAGCCCGGATCCGGCACTGACCAGCATGTGATCCACATGCCCGTGATAACAGCCGATGAATTTTATAACCTTATCGCGGCTGGTGGCCCCGCGTGCGAGGCGGATCGCTGTCATTACGGCTTCTGTGCCGGAACTGACCAACCGTACTTTATCAATCGAATCAAAGGCGAAAACGATCATCTCGGCCAGCTGTGTTTCAAGGGCCGTTGGGATTCCGTAGCTTGTGCCCCGGGACATGACTTTCTTCACTTCAGAAAGGACTTGCTTGTCGGCGTGCCCAAGAATCATCGGCCCCCAAGACA